>NZ_ASSB01000268.1:0-530 GCF_000520755.1 Paenibacillus sp. 1-18 | reverse complement strand
GAGGGTGTACGGCGTGCTCCGTCAGATGTACGGAGCTTACACTAGCTTCCGCCAGATGCGAAGCACGCACCGCCCGGAGTGCAAGCTTCTCAGCGTTCACGCTTCCTGTCTGGAGCGCGTGAACTGATACACTCCCCGGCGCAATATGCCGGGTCATCACGGCTGAAGGCTGCAAATGGGCAGAGGTGACCGATTCCGGGGCCAAATGGCTCGACTGAATGGCCTCTTCTGCCACATGATTCCCTTGCACAGCTTCGTCGATAATGTGCCACGGCTGGACGGAATAAGGTGATATTTTGGCCGCTGTCACGCTCTCGTCCGCCAGTTTGTCGGACGTAACAGACTCATCTTGCAATGCATGGGTCGATATCGTCTCTGATGCGATATGCACGCCCTGGATGGTTCCGGTGTGCAGATGGTGCGGCTGGATGGCTTCTGCTGCAATATGCACGGCCTTCACAGCCCCTTCTGCCAGCGCTCTGTCCTGTACCGCTCCTGCTGCCAAATGCCGGGGGTGTACGACTTGCTCC
>NZ_ASSB01000267.1:0-643 GCF_000520755.1 Paenibacillus sp. 1-18 | reverse complement strand
GGCGCCTGCCAGCAAGCGCTGTGCCCGTTCCTCATACGCGACGGGAATCGCCTCTCCGCTCCGCAAACCGAGCTTGACGCGAACGCTGTACAAGCATTCCTCCCATACCGTTGCTGCTGCAAACTGATGCTCAGGCTGCTGAAACACATAACCAATCCCGGTGGCAAGCTGGTGAATTGGCAGCTTCGCCATATCCTCTCCCTCCCACCACATGCACCCCTTGGGTGCAGGCAGCAGGCCCATGAGCAGCTTGCCGAGCGTGGTTTTGCCGGAGCCGTTCTCGCCCAGCAGAACGACTCGTTCGCCGGGCGCAAGGGCAAGGCTTACGCCTGTCAGCGCTGCCCGCTGCCTGCCGGGATAGGTGAAGGCAAGCTCCTTCACCTTCAGCAACGGCGGCCCGGTGCGGTCAGCCGCCGAGCCGGGCTTCGCCCCTGGCTCACGCGGCACGTCTCCCCTCCCTGCGGGAGAGGGGAGCAGCCCCAAGGCGGCCAGCTGCGCAGCATGTTCGCGCAGCAGCGTTTCCGGCGGACCTTGCAATAGCACGGTCCCGCCCTTCAGGATGACGATACGCTGCGCTGCGCGCGCGGTATCGTCCATACGACCGGACGCGGTGACCACCGTCCGGCCTGCGGCATGGAGCCGC
>NZ_ASSB01000266.1:0-28480 GCF_000520755.1 Paenibacillus sp. 1-18 | reverse complement strand
GCCGCTGCTGCAGCCACCTGCTGTGCTGAGGCTTGCGGCTGCTCGTCGTCCTCTCCGCCATTCATCAGGATGCTTACCATCTTTTTGGCGAAGTTTACAGGTAACAGCTGCATCAGTGTAGAGTCAATAAGTTCCCCAATCAATAAACGGAAGGATACTGTAATAAGCGTCTCTTCATCTGGCAAGCTGGATACTCCATCTCCATGCATGGGGTCTAAAATATCAATCCCCGGTGGAGATATATTCACAAAACGGTTAAACATGGTAGACATCGAGGTTGCTGACGAGCCCATCATCTGGTTCATCGCTTCCTGTACGGCACTGATATGAATTTCGTTTAATTCTTCATCTGCCGGGTTTCCTTCTCCACCAAGCATCAAGTCCGCAATAACCTGCGCATCGCGCTTCTTGATTACGAGCGAGTTAATACCTTCAAATCCATCGACGTAATTCACATGTACTGCTACGTGCGGCTTTGGAAATGCCGTTTCAAATTCAGAACGGGTAATAATTGAAACCTTTGGTGTCGTAATGTCCACCTTTTGACCGAGCAGTGTGGAAAGAGCCGTCGCTGCGCTGCCGAACGTTATATTACCGATTTCCCCAAGAGCATCCTGCTCCAGAGGAGTCAGAAAATCGTCAACGGTCTTGCTTGCGGGAGTAGAATCCGTCCCCGCTTCAGACTGTTTCAGCAAGGCATCAATTTCCTCCTGGGACAAATAGTCTTTACTCGTCAATTTCTTCAACTCCTTCGTTGACAATTTCATCAATTTGTACGGCAACACGATCTCTTACCATGCCGGGACTTCCCATAAACTTCAATTTCTCGCCTATCCGGATGGACAGTCCTTCCTTAACAGGTTTGTTCAATGAAATGACATCCCCTACCGAAAGGCCAAGAAACTCAGCCACATTTATCTGGGATTCACCTAACTCAGCAATAATAGGAAGCTCTGCTTTGGTGACCCGTAATCTCAAGGCGTCAATCTCTTCAGGCGCCCTTGATTTCTTTTCGGATGTAAACCACTGGTGCGTGGACAGTCTGGCCATAATGGGCTCCAATACCACGTGCGGGATACAGAGGTTAATCATCCCCGTGGTATCACCAATTTTGGTGCTGAGCGAAATGAGAGCAATCGTTTCATTCGGCGAAACAATCTGCATAAACTGCGGGTTAGTTTCCATCGCCTCCAGACGCGGTTCAATGTCCAGTACCGTTTTCCAAGCCTCTTGCAGGCTGTCAAAGGTACGACTGAAAATCCGCTCCATGATTGTCGTCTCGATTTCCGTCAACGCGCTAACCTTGGACGGCGCCGAGCCTGTTCCTCCGAGAAGCCTGTCCAGCATGGCATAAGCTACATTCGGGTGAACCTCAAGCACCATTCGGCCTTCCAGCGGTTCAGCTTCAAAAATGTTCAGAATAGTCATTTTCGGAATGGAGCGAATGAATTCATCATATGGAAGCTGCTCCACCTGAACGACATTAATTTGGACAAATGTACGGAGCTGTGCTGAAAAATAAGTGGTCAGATACCGCGCAAAATTTTCGTGTATCCGCGTCAGACTCCGAATATGATCCTTGGAAAAACGAAGCGCTCTTTTAAAATCATAAGCGCGAACTTTCTTCTGGGTATCTTCCTTTTTAAGTTCTTCCGCATCCATTTCACCGGACGAAAGAGCTGCTAAAAGGGCATCAATTTCCCCTTGTGACAGTACATCCACCAATGTTATTCACCCCCTTACGTGTCCTGACAAGTTCACCTGGAATCAAATGGATGCCAGCAAAAAGTCTGTAATTTTGGCGTTCCCCAGGTGACCTTCAGGGAGCGACTTGTTGATGAGATCCGTCAGCCTGTCACTGAATTGGCTACGGCCTTTAGCCGTTCTGAGCTCATCAGGTTTGGTGTCTGCAAGTAATTGAATAACAATCGGCTTGATACTAATGTCTTTGATTTTTTCAAAAGCTTCTTTTGCTTTGGCATCGTTCAATTGGAAAGAAAGATTCATCTGTACAATGTAATCGGCGTCCGCTAAATTTGTTTTGATGCCGGTAATTTCAGAACTCACTTCCACCAGTTCATCTGCTGACAATCTTGGAAGCTGTTCTGCTTGAGCAGCTTGCGCATTCGGAGTGACTTCCGACTTCTTCCCGCTAAGCGCTGGTACAAGTACAAAGGCCGCGCCTGCAATCAAAGTAATCGCGAGTAAAATTGTAATGAGCCATGGCAGCATCTTCTTCATTCGTCTTCCTCCATTTGTTGCACTTTTATCGTGGCGGCATGGATGCCGATTTCACGGCTGTAACCCTTGATTAAGGAGACGACATCTGCCGCTTTTTCCAATACAATCAACCGTTTCCCCGTCACCAAAGTGACGTATGTATCCGGCGTTTCCTCCACAGTCTCAATGAGCAGCGCATTAAGCCACATAGGCGAGCCGTTCAGCCGCGTTAACGGGATCATCGTAACACCAACCTCCTGATAGGTGCGGAGGAGCCTCTACTCCTCCGCGTTTAAATGAGATTATCGTTTCAAGTTTACAACTTCCTGAAGCACTTCATCCGAAGTCGTAATGATACGCGAGTTCGCCTGGAAGCCACGCTGCGCTACGATCATTTCGGTAAATTCGCCAGTCAGGTCAACGTTGGACATTTCCAACTGACCTGCGATGATAGCTCCCAGGCCATTAGCGTTCGCTTCTCCAGGCTCAATGGCATCAATGTTGGAGTTTACTGTAGTGCGATACAAGCTCCCGCCGATTTTCTCCAAACCTTCCGGGTTGGTGACTCTGGCTACACCGATTTTGGTACCGCTATCCGTCGTACCATCATCCAATTGCTGTACAATCGTGCCGTCCTGCGAGATAGAGAACGAAGTAACATTGTCTGCGAGCGTGATTGGAGTTCCGCCTGAATCCACTACGAAAAATCCATCAGAAGTAACCAGATTTCGGTTCGCATCTACATGAAAATCACCTGCGCGAGTCAGATAAGGAATGTCCTGTGCATCATTCATTTTGACCAGGAAAAATCCGTCACCGTTAATTCGTAAATCTGTCGGATTATTAGTGGTCATTGCACTACCTGGAAGATGTAATGTATCAATGGAACTGACTGATACCCCCAGACCAACCTGCTTGGCATTTTGCCCTGCAGTTGTCGTACCGTCCGGTGCGCTTGCTCCTGAACTTGTCTGGCTCAAAATATCTTTGAACATCACCCGGCTGGACTTAAAGCCTGTAGTATTTACGTTTGCAATGTTGTTACCGATAACGTCCAGCTTCGTTTGAAAGCCCTTCATGCCCGATACACCTGAATACATTGATCTCAACATTGAGTATAAATCCTCCTCTGATTGGTTGCTTAGTTGACCGCATCAGTCGATCCGCGGCTTTTTCATGGCTTTCCTGTTCGGGCCAGCCACATCGTATACAATTTCTATGAAATAATTACAGCACTGTCTATTTGCGTAAATACGTTATTCTCCATGGATTGCTTATCCATCGCGGTAACAACTGTTCGATTGGGTACACTTACAATCAAAGCCATATCCTGCATCAAAATCAATGATTCCTTAGCACCTTTGGCAGCTGCTTTATCGACAGCGGAGTTAATCTTTGCCATCTGGTCACTTCTCAGCTCTATTCCTCGCTGCTCCAGCCGCTTGGCTGCATGGTTGCTCAGCTTGAGCACCTGTTCCTGCAGCACCTGATCGAATGGTTTGGCATCCTTCGACACTGAATTGGCTCGGTTCTGCGGGATTGCTACCGGAGGAACATTGGCGGGAAAAAGACGCCCAACCGTTATCCTGTCATTCATGAGTTCTCACCGCTTCCAGTAGAGGAAGAAGGTGTAGTATCTGACGTTTCTGTTGCCGGAGCCGTCGAGTTGGCCTGGCTTACCGATGTAACATCTTTTAATGCTACCTCGGACGCTCCCATTTTGGCATACTGCACACCGTCGCGAATAACGATGGAATCTACGATTCCACTTTTCGTCGCACTTGCCGCAGTTTCACCTGTCAGGGGATTTTTTTTACCTGCTTCAATCCAGCTAACTTCCTTCCCTATCAATCCGGAAGCTGTGCCTAAAGACTGTCCCAATGCATTCAACTGCGTAGAAATGTTCATCAGTTGTTCCACCGAAGAAAACTGGGCCATTTGAGCGATAAATTCTTTATCCTCCAAAGGCTGCATCGGGTCCTGATTTTGCAGCTGGGTGATCAAAATTTTCAAAAATTGATCCTTCCCCATCGTTTTGGTATCCTTGGCACTTGCTGTCTTGACATTATTCACATTGTAATTCGGCCAAACGTTACTGGTGGATACATTACTGTCTGTAATCGTCACCTGTGTTCTCACCTCCATCATTACGCTTGTGCTGTAAAGGAACCTGTCCGATTCACGTCATCTGCACGTTGTTCTGCTGTCCAGTTGCGCAGCTCTTCTGCCATTTCGGCTACCTTCATAGCATCCTCGTTCTCTTCTCTGCTTTGAGCCTTGGAACGCTGGTTGGATTGCTGTTGTTGATTAGCACTGGAGCCGCGGCCATCCTGATACATATGGGAGGAAAGCGATTCATTATGTGTTACTTCCACCTTATCCACCTGGATACCCTGGCTTTGCAAGCTGGCACGCAGCTGCGACATTTGCTGTTCCAGCAAATCTTTCGCTCCGCTATGCTCGGTCATGAATTGGGCAACCAGATGACCATTCTGCATCGTCAGCTTAACTTCCAGCTGACCGAGATGATCTGGACGAAGCATGATCGTCGCTTCCGTCATGCCGGAATGCTTTACAATATCAAGCTTCTGCACTACAAATTCAGTCATTTCCTTGGCAAATTGCCGTACATGTACCACGGGTTGAGCCGGAGCCGAAGGTGTTGTTCCTTGTGTCTGTACCGAAAGCTGTCCTGCAGTCGTGATCACTGGAGTTTGATTGTCAGTTGCTGCCGGATCCGCTTGCTCACTTGCGTCTACGATTGTACTGGCTTCATCCGTTGCAGTCGCTTTAACTGCAGCTTGAGCATGAAGATTAGTTGATGCACGTTGTCCTTCCGAGCCTTGTTGACTTGTTCCACCTTGACTCGCTTGCTGCTCAGGAGCAACAACCTGTTTGTCTGTAGAAGCTGCTGTTAATGTCTGAGTACCATTAGCCCGATTTGCAGAAGGTTGAGCCGTTTGTGAATCTCCACCATTAGCAAGTTCCACAGCCTTCATTACACCATTCCACTGCTCATCGGTAATAGTTCCCGTACCCGCCGTCACACTTTGAAGCGATTGTAGCAGCTGTGACACCTGGGATTTTTGTTTTCCCGAGGCCTGCTCAGCTACATTAGCAAGCTGTGACAAAGCATCCTGCAATGCAAATTGAAGTGTAGCTGGATTAGCTGCCAAAGCCGTTAAGCCTGTTGGCTCTGTCGTTTCTCCACCAACTGTCTGTTGATTTGTTCCGCTACCTTGCAAAAACTGTTGGACTTGCTGAATCCACGATTGCAGAGCTGCAAGCAAAGCAGGATCAGCAGCTATCTGATCATCCAGCTTATCAAGATTTTGAAGCAAAGGAGCCAATGTTTCGACCAGCGGTGCGGTTGGAGCTTCCGCAGATTCTCCGGCTGCAATAAGTGGAAGTACCATAACTAATGGAGAACTGTTAGCATCTGCCCCAGCTGAGCCCGTTTGCCCGCCTGTCATCATTTGCGTAAGTGTTTGATTAAAAGCACCATTTGTCGCTCCAGCTGCTGCTGTATTCGTTGTTGATGCTGACGTCGTGCTACCCGCTGTCTGACTGGAACCAAGAGATACGCTTTGAGAAATAAGGGTCATTTATTTTTCACCTCCCTTCATTTACATTACTTGCTACCCATCAGCTTGTTCAAAATTTTTGCAGTTTGGCCCGCATCCTTGGCAGACATATTTTGCAGTAAAGAAGCACGTGTTGAATCATCTACTGTATTTAATATGTTTAATGCCTTGTCCGGACTAATTTTGTAAGTTTGTAAAATAAGTTCAGCACCGCTTTTCTTATCCATGGAAGCAAATGTGCTGCCAATTTGCGTGCTTTGCAAACTTTTACTTGTCGTCCCTGCTGTGCTACCTTGATCCTTTTTCAGACGCGACTGCAACGCAGCTACTGACAAACCCGTAGATGGCGTTACATTTTTCAGTGCCATGGTAATATCAGCTGCCTTTTTGGCATCCATCTTTTGCAGGATTTTCGCACTGTTTGCAGGATCCATGTAGCTTAATAGTTGTACAGTTTCTTCCGTAGTCAGGTTTTCCATAATCGGTGCCGCCTTGCTTGCCGTCATTCCTTCATACATGGAAGCGAGATCCTTCGCCTGCTTTACATATGGATCTTCATTCATTGTTCCGCTAGAAGTAGTGCCTGTGGCTTGCGCACCTGTCTGTCCCTGCTGACCGGCTTGCGACTGTTGTGTCTGTTGTGATTGCTGCGTTTGAATCGTATTGACTTGATTCTGCAGTTCTGAAACCTTTTTATCCTGGGCCGTTTTGGCAGCAGAAGCCTTCTTAAGCTCCTCCGTCTGTTTGGCCAAATCTGCCTTTAACTGCTGAATGGTTGCCTCAGAGCTTTCAGACTGGGCCTTCTGATCTGCCTCTTTCGTCTGAGTAGCCTTATCTTTCGATTCAGGGAGCCAATTTTTTACAACTGGTATCTTGTTCCCCAATGAAATCATTTCGCTTCTGAAATCCATATTGAACAGTGTAAGCAGGACCCCGACCAGAACGATTGTGAAAACAATCGGGATCAGGAAAAACATAAACCGTTCAAATCCCCCGCCTGATTCTTTTTCTAAATCCATATCAAGTTCATTTTCTGCTAACTTCTGTGCCATCGTCTTCCTCCTCAGGCAGCTGATATGCGTATTCCTATGACTTTCCGCTTACCGGGCTTTCATGGCAAATCGCACGGAAGCCATTTCATCCAGCTCGTTCTGCTCGCGCAGGAGCATTTCCTGTTGGAATTTCACGTTGGCCTTCTCTCTTGCTTTCAGCCAAACCTGTTCATCCAGCATTTTATCGGTCAAAACGGTTTGTTTGCTTTGCACATTTTGCTGCGCATATTGAACGTCCTTATGCTTTCGTGTAATACATTGGTCCAGATGATTAACATAAGCTTGTAATTCCTGAATGGTAGAGAGTGGCGCACATTCCTCGGCAGCCTTTAGAATGGCTGATATGACCCGATTCCTTTCGCCTACAAGCTGTAATAATGTCTGCTCTTCAGCCTGCAATTGTCCAACAGCATTGGAAAGCATCCATTCGGCCTGTGACTTTTCATTCGTTTTCAAGTCTACAACTTTCTGAAAGGAATACTGAAATCTCATCGTTCAACCTTCATCTCCTCGTAAATTCAGAAATCAAACGTTCTCGTACCTCATCCAGCTCAGTCTTTTCATCTGTTCTTTGTCTTGTAAAATCCCAAATATCCCGTATGCGCTCCAAGGATTCGTCAATTTCTGCATTTGAACCCTGCTGATAGGCCCCGATATTGATCAGGTCCTCCGAATCCTTGTAAATGGCCATCAAACGCTTAATGTTTTCGGCAGCTTCGATCTGATCACGCGGCGAAATGTCCTTCATGACCCGACTAATGCTCGCTAACACATCAATTGCGGGAAAATGCCCTTTGTTCGCAATCCCCCGGTTCAATACAATGTGACCATCCAAAATCCCGCGCACAGCATCCGCAATAGGCTCGTTCATGTCGTCACCATCGACCAGCACTGTATAGAAGGCGGTTATAGAGCCATTAGGTCCCGTTCCTGCACGTTCCAACAGCTTTGGCAGACTGGCAAACACGGAAGGAGTGTATCCTCTCATTGCCGGGGGCTCCCCTATGGCCAGTCCTACTTCACGCTGAGCCATGGCATACCGGGTAACGGAGTCCATCATCAGCATGACGTTCAACCCTCGATCCCGAAAGTACTCTGCAATCGTCGTCGCAATGAGCGCACCCTTAATTCGAATCAGCGCAGGTTGGTCGGAAGTGGCCACAATGACTACAGAACGTTCGAGTCCCTCTGGACCCAAGTCCCGTTCGATAAAGTCCAGTACCTCGCGTCCACGTTCTCCGATCAGTGCAATTACGTTGACATCGGCTTCCGTATTACGTGCAATCATTCCCATGAGGGTACTCTTTCCTACACCAGATCCTGCAAAAATACCAACCCGTTGTCCTTTTCCAATGGTTAACAATCCATCAATAGCCCGTATTCCGATACTGATCGGTTCCTGCACACGCGGACGATTTAGCGGATTGGAAGGAATATTAAAGGTCGAATATCTCGCCATTCTCGAGGGAATCAACGAACCATCCAAGGGCTGACCCAATCCGTCCAGCACTTTGCCTAGCAGCTCTGATCCTACCTGCACGTTGAGTGGTTTCCCAGTCCCTACAACATCACAACCCGGACCTATGGATTGCAGTTCTCCCAGTGGCATCAGAAGCACCTTATTGTCTCTGAAGCCCACAACCTCCGCTTGCAGCGGCTTGGCTGTTTTACCCGGATAAATGTAACAAACATCCCCGATGCTGGCGTCTGGACCTTCTGATTCCACCATCAAACCGATAACCTGTGTAACCTTGCCGTTTACCTGAACCGGGTCCAGCTGTCGCAAATGATCCATGTAGCGCTGCGCATTAAGCCCCTTCATGTCTTCGCTCCTCATTCTCATGTGCCAGACGCAGCAGTTCTTTTTTGATCTCCGCTAATTGCGTATCAATCCGTGCATCCACGCTTCCAAAGGAAGAGCGGATGACACAACCACGATCTTTCACAGTACCATCAGGAATAATTTGTAGTTCTGCCTGCGAATCAACAGTTAGCGACAGTTCTTCGCGCGCGCCTTGCACAAATGCGAAATGCTGAGGCGACACACATAACGTGATTGTTCCTTTTTCCCGCTTGCGGGCCAAATTTTTGCGAATTAGCTCAATCGTATATTCAGGCGCAAGACTAAGCTGCTTTTCAATGACCTTTTCAGCAATAGCACTACTCAATTCGACCAAAAACGGCTCAGCTTCCTGAATCAGCTGCTCTTTAATCTCATAGGCCTGACGCAGAATTTCCTGTGCTTCTTCCATCATTTGTTCCGATTTTGTCTGGAGCTCGGCCTCAGCCAGCTTCTGACCTTCTTCATAGCCTTGCTGGAATCCGTCGGCTTTTAACGACTGGGTTAACTGATCGTCATTCTCACGCCGTTCCTGCCACCAGTCTTCAATCTGCTGCTGTGCTTCCTGAAGCATCCGTTCCGCTTCTTCAGCCGCTTCACGGACCTGCCGTTCGGCAAAATCTTTGGCATCATTCAGCATTTCATCCCGGAGCCGTTCAGCCTCATGATCTCTTTGAGGCTCCGGCTCCATATATTCCATTGTGATTTCGTCATCCGTCGTTTCTGGCGCATAGGTATGTGCCACGTCAATCGTTTTCAAAGCCTCTACAGGCACATATTGGAAAGATTTGATCAAGTTAGACAATGATGTCATCTCCTCCGCCGCGTGCAATTATAATCTCACCGGCCTCTTCCAATCTGCGGATCGTCGATACGATACGTGTTTGTGCTTCTTCCACATCACGCAGCCGCACCGGTCCCATGTACTCCATTTCTTCTTTGAAGGTCTCTGCCATACGTTTCGACATATTTCGGAAAATCACATCGCGTACTTCTTCACTGGATACTTTAAGCGCCAATTGCAAATCCGAGTTGTCGATATCGCGGATAATGCGTTGAATGGAACGGTTGTCCACATTGACAATATCCTCGAATACAAACATTCTCTTTTTGATTTCCTCGGCCAGTTCAGGGTCCTGAATCTCAAGCGAGTCGAGAATAGTACGTTCGGTTCCTCGGTCTACACCATTCAAAATCTGAACGATGGACTCGATACCGCCTGCATTCGTGTAGTCCTGCGTCGCGGTTGCCGACAGCTTTTGCTCCAGCACACGTTCCACTTGTGAAATGACTTCCGGAGACGTGCTGTCCATGACAGCGACACGCCGGGCCACATCTGCTTGCTTTTCCTGTGGCAGAGACGACAGAATCGCCGCCGCCTGCTCGAATTGCAAGTACGAAAGCACGAGAGCAATCGTTTGTGGATTTTCATTTTGTATAAAATTCAAAATCTGGTTCGGATCAGCCTTGCGGGCAAAATCAAATGGTCTCACCTGCAATGTGGCCGTCAGACGGTTAATGACTTCAACCGCCTTTTGCGATCCGAGTGCTTTTTCCAATATTTCTTTCGCGTAATTGATACCGCCCTGGGAAATGTACTCCTGAGCCAGGCAAATTTGATGAAACTCGGCCATAATGGAGTCTTTTTCAATGGCATCGACCTTCCGCACATTGGCAATTTCCAATGTAAGCTGCTCGATCTCCTCATCACGCAAATGTTTGAATATTTGAGCAGATACTTCTGGCCCCATTGTGATCAAAAGAATAGCCGCTTTCTGTCTTCCCGTTAAACCTTGACTGCTTGCCTTTGCCAATGAACTCACCTCTATTCGTCAGCCAGCCATGTACGAAGCAGATTGACGAATTCGTCGGGTTTCTTTTTCGCCAGACTTTCAAGCTGTTTACGCACTTGACTTTCATTTGTCACACTTTCCATGGTAATAGACGGGAACTCCGTCGGTGTTGGCATGAGTTCCAAATCTTCCTCCAGATCTTCTTCCTGCTTACGACGACCACGCACGATCAGGAAGATTACACCCGCCAACAATGCCAGGACTGCAGCTCCGATGCCCCAAACCCACGGATTGGAAGCAGAGAAGAATGTGTTGGTGCTCGCTGGTGCCGGGACAGGTTGAGAAAAAACTGAAACCTTTTTGGCCAAATCAGCGTCTGTAAAGGTAGTACCGGAATTCGCCAACGAGGCTCTTACAATATTAACCAAAATATTTTGAATTGCTGTCTGAGTTGCAGTATCCAACGTTTGTTGCCCTGTTGGTGGTTCAACCGCTACATTAATGGTTAAATCTTTTACAGTGTACGGACTTTGGATAATATCCCTGGCAATTCGGTTAACCTCATAGTTAATTGTACTTGAGCTCTTATCTGAACTGGTGTTTCCAGAATTGGCTCCCCCAGGGTAGCCTGGAATATCCTGCGTCCCAGTTCCTGCAACTCCTCCGGTTTGTCCACTGTTGCCCGTATAGCTTTCCTGAATTTGTTGAGCACTGATTTCAATGCCCTTCATTTTCGCTTGGTCAACAGGGGTGACCATTTGTTCCTTGGATGTTACTTTGTCAAAATTCAACTGGGACATGACCAGTACATTGACCTTGTCGTCGCCAACAATTTTCGACAAAAATTGTTGAACATTAGTCCTAACATCGCTCTCAAACTTCTTCTGTAGAGCCATGTTTTCCTGAACACCGCTAGTGAGTCCTCCTTGGCCGCCCTTGGCTGTTGGAATCAACTCATATTCCTTATTGGTGATCGTAATGTTCTCCACTGGCAAATTCGGCACAGCCGTTTTCACCAGATTAAAATATCCATCAATAGCTTGTTGATTTGGCGTGAAGCCAGGTTCGAATTCCATTTGTACTGAAGCAGAAGCTTTATCCTTCTCTTCAAGTCCGGCAAAAATGTTTTCCTTCGGCATATTAATGACAACTTTGGAGCTTTGGACACCATCCATCCGTTCCAACAGCTGCTGTACTTCGCCATTCAATGCGTTGTTATACTTCACATTGAACTCGTTTTCCGTCATACCAATTGCCGAGGAAGACTGGTCAAAAGCGCTCATGCCGATTGAACCCTTTTGAATTAGGCCTTGAGACCCGACATCTACCTTTGCTTTATCCGCACTTGCGGTCGGGACTGAGATTTGCGTCCCACCAGCATTGAGCTGATAAGGTATACCCGCTGAATCGAGATATTTGATGACTCCGGCCGCATCGTTTGCATTTAAGTCCCGGAAAGCCACTTCATACTCAGTTTTGGTAAACTGCATCGTTAGCACTACAATTGCAATAATGATGAATGCTAATGTCGAAACAAGTAGTATTTTCTGTTTTTTACTAAAATTATTCCAATATCCGGTAATTCTATCCCGATATTGGGCGATTCTCTCGTTCACTCCGTCACCCCATCCGAAACTTTGCTAGACCCTCTTTACATCTGTGTACGCATGATCTCCTGATAGGCTTCAATCGCTTTGTTTCGGACCTGTGTAGTAAGCTGCAGGGAAAGCAGCGCTTGCTGGGAAGTGATCATGACTTGATCCACATCAACTTTGCCTGCCATGAATTGGTCGGACATCTGGTGTGTAGCGGCTTCCTGCTGCCCTACTTCATTGAGAGCATCCTTTAGGAAGGAACCAAAATCCTTTATGGATTCGGAAGGCGTCGCTTTTGTCAACTCATTGTTAGGCGATTGAATCTGCTGTATTACCGGTGTCTGTACATTAAACATGGCGTTCTGAATCATGCTTTACTCTCCCTATTCAATAGTTAGTAGTCCTGGAACTTAGCGACCGATTTCAAGCGCTTTGGAAACCATCGCTTTTGATGCATTCAGAGCTGTTACATTGGCTTCGTACGAGCGTGTTGCGGAAATCATGTCAACCATTTCTTTCATAATGTCTACATTTGGCATATATACATAGCCATCTTTATCAGCATCCGGGTGACCCGGATTGTACACAGGCTTCAAAGGTGACTGATCTTCCTGAATCTGCGCAACCTTAACGCCGGCGGCACCTGTGCTGTTTCCTTCCATTTGAGCCTTCAAAACATCGGCAAAGCCAGATTGGTTCGGCTCCAAAACAACCGTTTTTCTCCGATATGGAATTGCTTGTCCATTCTCCACTCTGGCCCGAGTTGTCTCTGCGTTGGCGATGTTACTTGATATAACGTCCATCCGCAGGCGTTGGGCCGTAAGTGCAGATGCGCTAATATCAAAGCCGTTGTTAATCTTCACCTAGTCCTATCTCCCTTCCACCGCTGTTCTCATCATTTTGATACGTTCAGAAATTTCCTGGATGTAGGTATTATATCTCAGTTGATTTTCAGCCATAAGACTCATTTCTCTGTCAATATCTACGTTGTTCATATTATTATTCATGACTGAGTACCCATCTTTGGTAACCACAGCATCCGGAATGGAGTTCACAGGTCCTATTTGAAAATGTCTTGCATTGGTAACCTTTCCATGCAGTGGTGTTACATTACCGTCCATTTGCTGCTGAAGCAGTTCTTCAAATGAAACCTCCGAACGCTTGAAATACGGGGTGTCCGCATTGGAAATGTTGTCGGCTATCACGCGTTGTCTCGTATTTGCCGCCTGTACACCTGCCTGAAGCTTTTGGAAGCTCACATCACCTAGCAGATTCATTTAGCTCCTCCCTTCCAACGTCTACTCCAAAGTAAGATTCAATAAAACAAGATTTTTTACTTTTTTTCGACAATTAAATTTCATAATTATACATTTCTCTTAGGTCTTAAGTAGAAAATAATTGCTTTCTGTCATATATTCTAAGTTTCGTAGAGTTGGGACCTAATTACAATAAGAAAAAAGCCCTATCTTTTTTAAAAAAGAGGGCTTTAGATGCATAAAATGTTAAATTTTTCAGGTTTTTTTCATGGGAATGGACGTTTTTTTAGCACTTTACACCTGTAAAAGATTACACGTCCTACTTTTGGAATAGACAGATAAATCATCAACTTGACTTTCATCTAGGTCTATATAACGGTGCAAGATAGTGTTATTCTGGACCCCGCACCCTATTTTTAGAAACATAACTCATAAAATATACTGACTAAGGTCCCTGTTTTGGGCAATATCACCCAGCTTCTCACGTACATATTCGGGAGTAATAATCATACGATCCAATGTAAGCTCAGGAGCTTCGAAGGATAGATCCTCCAGCAGCTTTTCTAAAATGGTATGCAGGCGGCGTGCTCCGATATTTTCCGTGTTCCGATTTACGGACTCGGCAATGCTGGCAATCTCACGGATCGCATCCGTTGAAAATTCAACCTCGATCTCTTCAGTACGGAGCAGATCCGTATATTGCTTAGTCAGCGCATTTTTAGGCTCTGTCAATATCGACACAAACTCATCCAGGGTCAAGCTGCTCAGCTCGACACGGATAGGAAAACGGCCTTGAAGCTCAGGAATGAGGTCAGATGGCTTGGCGACATGAAAGGCCCCAGCTGCAATAAACAGAATGTAATCCGTTCTTACCGGACCGTATTTAGTCATAATGGTAGATCCCTCGACAATAGGCAAAATGTCACGCTGGACGCCCTCTCTCGAAACGTCGGGTCCACTACCCTTGCCCTGACTCGCAATCTTATCTATTTCATCAATGAAAATAATACCGGACTGTTCAGCACGTTTCACGGACTCCTGGATCACATCATCCATGTCGATCAGCTTGGCGGCCTCATCCTGAATCAGAACCTTACGGGCTTCCTTCACGGATAACTTGCGTTTTTTAGTTCGCTTGGGTAGAAAGCTTCCGAACATCTCTTGCATATTCATACCCATTTGTTCATTTCCTTGCCCGGCAAACATATCGAGCATATTGGGTGCGGTATCCTCTACATCAATCTCTATGACCTCATCCTCAAGCTTACCGGATAGCAGATCGAATTTAACCTTACGTCGTTTTTCTGCCAAGGAAGCATCCTGTTGTGGTGATTCTTCTTCAACTGAAGTTCCCGGGTTGTTACCGAACAGCATTTCAAAGGGATTACGCTGCGATTTGTTGGACTTCTCGGCAGGTACGAGGATATTGACAATCCGTTCATTGGCCATATCCTCTGCTTTGTCCTTCACATTTTCTGTTCGTTCCGCCTTAACGATGCGTATGGAGGTTTCCATCAGATCACGTACCATGGACTCCACATCACGACCGACGTAGCCCACTTCTGTAAATTTGGTCGCTTCAATCTTGACAAAAGGAGCTCCCACGAGCCGTGCAAGTCTACGAGCAATCTCCGTTTTACCTACACCTGTCGGCCCAATCATCAGAATATTTTTAGGCACAATCTCATCCCGGACATCATCCGGCAGCTTGCTACGACGATATCGGTTGCGCAAAGCAACAGCCACAGATTTTTTAGCCTGCTTTTGTCCGACAATATACTTATCCAGCTCGGATACAATTTGTCTGGGCGTCAACGATTGATTTTTCATTTTGCATTCCTCCACCCTTGAATACTCAGAGCCGATTTACAGTTCTTCCACGATAATCTGATTGTTTGTATATACGCATATTTCTGAAGCGACTTCTAAAGCCTCCCGTGCCATATCCTTTGCATCCATATCAGTTCCATGACGTTTGAACGCCCGAGCGGCTGCCAATGCAAAATTACCACCTGAGCCAATCGCAAGCACATCATCGTCCGGCTCGATAATTTCTCCACCCCCGGAGATGAGCAGCATCCCGGAGGCATCCATTACAATCATCAACGCCTCCAGCTTGCGCAGAATACGATCCTGTCGCCAGTCCTTGGCCAGTTCCACAGCAGCCCGTTGCAAATTGCCGTGATGCTCTTCCAGCTTACTTTCAAACTTTTCAAATAATGTGATGGCATCGGCCACCGAACCCGCAAATCCTGCAACAACCTGCCCGCGATACAGTCTGCGTACTTTTTTAGCCGTCTGCTTCATTACAACACTGTTACCGAACGTTACCTGTCCATCACCCGCAATAGCTCCTTTGCCATTGTGGCGTACAGCGCAGATGGTGGTAGCATGAAAGGACATATCCATAACGCGCTCCTCCTTTTCCTTCATCCTTATGCCTGTACTTCAGCTGACATAACTCCCGTTTCACCAATGTAACGGCGCAAGCTTTCCAGCGCGCGATTAGCGAGCGCTTCGTTTTTTTCCTTCTTATTGCGAATTCGTGTCTCCAGTTTAGGCAGCAGACCGAAGTTTGCATTCATCGGCTGAAAATGCTTGAAATCTGCGGTCGTAATATAACGCGCCATGCTGCCCAGTGTCGTTTCTGCAGGAAATACAAACATTTCCTGTGCACGTGCCGCACGTGCCGCATTCATTCCCGCGAGCAAACCTGAAGCTGCTGACTCTACATACCCCTCTACGCCAGTCATTTGCCCGGCAAAGAACAAATTGCTTCTCCCCTTGAATTGATAAGTTGGATGAAGCTGCTGAGGAGAATTAATAAAGGTATTACGATGCATGACACCATAACGTACAAACTCTGCATTTTCGAGTCCCGGTATCATGGAAAATACACGTTTTTGCTCCCCCCATTTGAGGTGAGTCTGGAAACCAACCAGATTATACAGCGTGCCTGCAGCGTTATCCTGACGAAGCTGAACAACTGCATACGGCAGTTCGCCTGTATGTGGATTTACCAAGCCAACTGGCTTCATGGGTCCGAACAATGCCGTCTGTTTTCCACGCTGCATCATCACTTCGATAGGCATACAGCCCTCGAAATATATTTCTTTTTCAAATTCCTTAACCTGTGCCACCTCTGCCGTAATTAAGGCCTCATAAAAAGCGTCAAATTCTGCCTCGTTCATTGGACAATTCAAGTAAGCTGCTTCTCCCTTATCGTAACGGGAAGCCAGATAAACCTTGCTCATGTCAATGGAGTCCTTTTCGACAATCGGAGCTGCAGCATCGTAAAAATAAAAATACTCCTCTCCCATCAGCGATTTAATCTGTTCTGACAAAGCCGGAGAAGTTAAAGGCCCCGTTGCAATGACCACAATGCCATCCTGTGGAATTTCCTGTAGCTCTTCATTTACGACCTCAATCAGCGGATGCTGATGAAGCGTATCTGTAATATGGCCGGAAAATCCGTCACGATCCACTGCCAACGCGCCACCAGCTGGAACAGCATGACGATCCGCTGCGCTCAAAATCAAGGAATTCAGCATTCTCATTTCTTCCTTCAGCACGCCTACCGCGTTCGTTAGGCCGTTCGCACGTAAGGAATTACTGCACACCAATTCGGCAAATTTATCTGTATGATGTGCCGGTGTTTTTACCACCGGCCTCATTTCATACAACTTAACAGGTACTCCACGGCTTGCAATTTGCCAAGCAGCTTCACTGCCCGCCAAACCTGCCCCGATGACCGTTACCTTTTGCATTTCACTCACGTTTAAATCCCCCTGCTATTGTTGTTCTTATGAAGTCTCTACACTCTCATCGCTCTCTTCCAGCATTTCGCTGTGATCGCAGACGGTACAGTTGAGCTTCGTTCCCTGTTTCGTTCGTTTTTCAACCATTAGACCACTACAGCTTGGACAAGGCTTAATGGACGGTTTATCCCACGATACAAAATCACATTCCGGGTAGCGGTCACAACCATAGAATACACGTCCTTTTTTACTCCGTCGTTCAACGACATGGCCCTCACCGCATGTAGGACAAGTGATCCCGATATCCTTGACAATCGGCTTTGTGTTGCGGCAATCCGGGAAGGCAGAGCAGGCCAGAAATTTACCAAAGCGGCCTAGCTTATACACCATTGGGCTGCCACATTTATCACAGATGACATCAGACACTTCATCCTTGATCTCAATTTCCTTCATCTCTTCCTCTGCCACTTCCAGACGCTTCTCAAATGACTCGTAAAAATCACTCAAGACTTTAACCCAATTTCCTTCTCCCTCTTCTACGTGGTCAAGATCATCTTCCATATTGGCTGTAAACTCCACATTCAGAATCTCAGGAAAGAACTCCTCCATCTGCTCAATAACCAATTCCCCCAGCTCTGTAGGGAAGAACTTCTTCTCCTCAATAGCGACGTAACCGCGCTTCTGAATGGTCTCCAGCGTAGGTGCATACGTACTCGGGCGTCCTATACCCAATTCTTCCAGCGTTTTGACCAGTCGTGCTTCCGTATAACGAGGAGGCGGTTGTGTAAAATGCTGCTTGGGTTCAACCGATTCTTTTTTGAGCTTATCGCCCGGTTGAAGTGGTGGCAGCAGCTTATCTTCTTCGGTTTTACCGTCGTCATTCCCCTCTACATACACTTTCATGAAGCCTGGAAAACGAACCTTAGAACCGGCTGCCCGGAATATCGTCTCACCTGCTTCAATATCAACAGACAAGGTATCCATAATAGCGGAAGCCATCTGGCTCGCCATAAAACGTTCCCATACCAGTTTGTACAACCGGAACTGATCCCGACTCATAAACGGCTTAACGGTTTCCGGATCACGCAAGGCGGAGGTTGGACGAATCGCTTCATGCGCATCCTGAGCGTTGGCCGATTTTTTGGAATACTGACGAGGACTTTCTGGCACAAAATCTTCGCCATATTTTTGAATGATGATTTCCTTTGCTTCCTCTTGAGCCAAAGCGGCGATCCGTGTGGAATCCGTACGCATATACGTAATCAGACCCACGGTTCCTTCTTTACCCAAATCAACACCCTCGTATAGCTGCTGAGCTACAGACATCGTTTTGGATGCACGGAAGTTAAGCTTTCGAGCCGCCTCTTGCTGTAATGAACTTGTTGTAAAGGGTGGAGAAGGATTGCGCAGACGTTCTTTCTCCTTCACATCACGTACCTTGTAGGACGATTTGCCAATCGCCTCCAATACCTCCTGTACGTCTGCTTCGCTGGAAAGCTCTTTCTTTTCACCGCGCAGCTTATGGAATTTTGCTTCAAAGGTGCTATCCTTAATAGCTAGCTTGGCTGTGATCGTCCAGTATTCTTCCGGTACAAACTCACTTATCTCGGTCTCCCGATCCAAAATAATTTTCACCGCAACGGACTGCACACGACCTGCGGATAGACCTTTCTTTACCTTTTTCCACAGAAGCGGACTGATTTTATATCCGACAAGCCGATCCAGGATACGTCTGGCCTGCTGGGCATTGACCAGATCCATATTGATTTTACGTGGTGTTTTAAAAGCATCCTTAACAGCCTGCTTTGTAATTTCATTAAATACAACACGGCAATCCGCTGTATCGTCCAGTTCCAGCGCATGTGCCAGATGCCAAGCGATAGCCTCGCCTTCGCGATCCGGGTCAGCCGCCAGATATACTTTTTTTACTTTTTTTCGGGCATCCTTTAATTCTTTTAGAATTGAGCCTTTACCTCGAATGGTAATGTATTTGGGATTAAAATCATTTTCGACCTCTACGCCGATCTGGCTCTTCGGTAAATCCCTGATATGACCCATGGAAGCCTTGACGATATATTTGCTGCCTAAGTATTTGCCGATCGTCTTCGCCTTGGAAGGCGATTCCACGATGACGAGTGAATCCGCCATAGGCCTTTCCTCCTCTCGATTACATACATGAATAGGATAGTCTTCCTGAAATGTGGTGAGCTATAGTTCGTGAGAAGCTGCGCGATAGATTTGATCTTACAATTGCTGCTGCTTTTCAAGATTCAAATTCAATGCTTCGCGCTAGTACGAGCTATAAATTCAACACATTTCAGGAAGTGCGGAGGGAGCAGGAACCCGCGGTGCGGATGAATGCAGTACTTCCCTCCACCTGATGTTTAAAATTGAAATTGTACAATTACCAACTAAGGACTTTGCAAAATCAACTATTAAATAAGCTTGTATTTTGTGCCCGCCAGCTGGGCGATCCTTTTTTTTATGATTAACGATAACAGAACTGCGTGTAAAAGTCCAAAATCCCATCCAGTGGCTTCAAGCAGTTCATCCAATGTCATGGTCCCCTGTTCCAGCAACAACACGACACGATTCTCCTCGGGAGTTTCACTTTCTGGTGTTTTCGAGATCTCACTTGCATTGAGGCCCTGCTCTCTATTGTATGAAGAAACATCACTTGTACGCAAATCTGCTGCATACTCTTCGATAATATCCGAAGCTTCAGTGACCGTTTTGGCCCCTTGCTTAATCAGATTCAGCGTCCCTCTACTCTTCGGTGACGTAATCGGTCCGGGAACAGCAAACACATCTCGATTTGCCTCCAGTGCAGCGTCCGCTGTAATCAGAGAGCCACTTCTTGCATCTGCTTCGACGACAAGCGTCCCCTTCGTCAAGCCGGCAATAATCCGGTTACGCTGCGGAAACATTCCCGGATGCGACCTCGTGCCTGGTGGATACTCTGATACGATCAAGCCTCTGCTTGCCATCTCTGCAAATAAAGACGCATTTTGGGGCGGATAAATTTGATCAATCGCTGTTCCAAGCACACCAATTGTGTTTCCTCCCCGGCGCAACGCTGTTTCATGGCAAATACTGTCGATTCCTCTCGCCAATCCACTAACCACTGTAATCCCAGCATTACACAATCCCTCTGTTAGTATCTCCGCTGCTCTGCGTCCATAAGCAGTAGGAACGCGGGTTCCTACTATGGCTACAGCGCACGTATGCAAAAGTGATTTATCCCCTTTTGTATACATTACCCAAGGTGGGTCAATCGTTTCCTTCATTAATAAGGGATAATCCTCGTCTACATAAGTTATCGTTCCAATATCACCGGATTGAACTTGCTGATATCGTTCATGAACCCATTCTTCGTTGTAACACTGTGCCGCTAGTCGAGCCTGAGCAGAACTTAATCCTATCTCCATCCATTTCTGCTCACTAAAATCCAGCAGCTCGTGCAGTCGATAATCACTCGACCAAATACGCTGAATTGTTTTCCTTCCGATTCCCTCTAGTTCATGTAAACCTACCAAAAGCCATCTTTCTTCCAACCTGCGGTTCCCCCATTCACGGGAAGAGTGAACCCTCCCTTATTTTGTGGCACATTGAATCATTTTGCAAGCGTTTCCCTTGCAAGCCTGTCTCAACGCAAAGAAAAGCAACCTTTTCATCCCCTGTTTCAGAAGACAAAAAGGTTGCTTACCTTTCCTTCATTATACACTAGCAGGCAACAAATTTCGATTTGTTTTACAGCCCGCATATTAATGAAGAAACACGATTTAATGTGTCGTACACAAATTTAAAATTCCACGTGCCTCCAGCACACTAACCAGCGTCGAGCCCATTTCGGAGGGAGTCGGTGCCACCTTGATCCCGCAGGCTTCAAGTGTAGCAATCTTCTCCTTGGCTGTCCCTTTCCCACCGGAAATTATGGCACCAGCGTGCCCCATTCGTTTGCCCGGAGGTGCAGTCACACCGCCGATAAAACCAACCACCGGCTTTGTCATATTATCCCGAATCCACTCGGCAGCTTCCTCCTCGGCAGTACCACCGATTTCCCCGATCATAATAACAGCATGAGTTTTGGGGTCCTCATTGAAGCGTTGCAAAATATCAATGAATTCAGAACCTTTCACAGGATCACCGCCAATACCAACCGCGGAAGATTGTCCTATGCCCCGGGTTGTCAGCTGATGCACTGCCTCGTAGGTCAATGTACCACTACGTGACACAACACCTACATGTCCTGGCAGATGGATGTAACCAGGCATGATGCCGATTTTACACTCACCCGGCGTAATAACACCAGGACAGTTCGGGCCAATCAGAACAGTTTTTTTACCTTCCATAAAACGTTTGACCTTGATCATATCCAGCACCGGGATGCCCTCGGTAATACATATGACGAGATCTAGTTCCGCATCCACGGCTTCCAAAATGGAATCCGCTGCAAAAGCCGGCGGTACGTAAATAACGCTCGCAGTTGCACCCGTAGCTTCCTTTGCTTCGCTCACTGTGTTAAACACCGGCAACTTGACCTGTTGTCCATTCTCCAGTGTAATTTCCACCTCAGTGCCGCCTTTACCCGGAGAGGTGCCTCCTACCATCTGTGTGCCATAATCAAGCGCACCCTTAGCGTGAAACAACGCCGTTTTTCCCGTAATCCCCTGTGTAATCACCTTTGTATGCTTATCGACCAAAATACTCACGATCTTCACATCCCCTATCGTTTATTCGGCATATCGGAATGCAAACAGGCTATTGAACAAGTTCAACGATTTTTTGTGCGCCATCCGCCATGGAATCAGCTGCCACGATATTCAACCCGGATTCCGCTAAAATCTGTTTGCCCAACCCGACATTCGTCCCTTCAAGACGGACAACAAGCGGACGAGTCAGCCCCAATTGCTTGGCAGCCTCCACAACACCGTTCGCAATAATGTCACACTGCATAATTCCGCCGAAAATGTTCACGAAAATACCTTTTACCTTCGGATCAGCCAAAATGATTTTAAACGCTTCGGTGACCTTTTCCGTCGTCGCACCGCCCCCTACGTCCAGGAAGTTGGCAGGATCGCCACCGTAATATTTAATAATATCCATCGTTGCCATCGCCAAGCCAGCACCATTGACCATACAGCCAATATTTCCGTCGAGGGCGATATAGCTCAGATCGTATTTGGATGCCTCAATCTCCTTTTCATCCTCTTCATCCAAATCACGCAACTCCAAAATATCCTTGTGGCGGAACAACGCATTAGAATCGAAATTCAATTTGGCATCCAGTGCCATTACATTCCCATCACCTGTAACGACTAGAGGATTAATTTCTGCAATCGAACAGTCCTTGTCCACAAAAGCCTCGTACAATGCAAGCATAAACTTGACTGCTTTGTTTACCAGCTCATTAGGAATGTTAATGTCATAAGCCAGCTTCCGGGCCTGATACACTTGAAGCCCAATCGCTGGGTCAACGACTGCTTTAAAAATCTTCTCCGGAGTAGCCGCAGCTACCTCTTCAATTTCCGTACCGCCTTCTTCCGAGGCCATGATCACGATACGTCCGGTTGTACGATCTACAACAACACCGACGTAGTATTCTTTGCGAATATCGCAGCCTTCCTCTATCAAAAGGCGTTTGACCTCTTTACCTTCAGGTCCGGTCTGATGCGTCACCAGCACCTTCCCCAAAATTTCAGAGGCAAATGTTCGCACCTCATCCAAGCCTTTGGCTACCTTCACGCCACCCGCTTTACCACGTCCACCAGCATGAATTTGTGCTTTTACCACCGTAACAGCGCTTCCAAGCGCTTCTGCTGCGGCTACGGCTTCTTCCACCGTATAGGCAACCTTGCCATTCGGTACAGCCACTCCGTACTGCTTTAATACTTCTTTACCCTGATATTCATGGATATTCATTCTGGAATCCTCCTATCAACATGACTGCAACAAGGGTGGTTCACAAGGAAATCTATACTAAACCTACATCATTGTAACATGTTTTTAAAACGCTTTCCTTATAATTTAACCTTATGAATTACAGTATTTTGATATCATTATCATTCCCAAAATCGAATGTTTGGATATTAATGGGTATTTATTTTTAAACATTTTAATATAAAGGTACACAAAAAAAGGACCTCTCAAAATGGTTACTCATCCACCATTGAGAGGCACTTTATTTTATCAGGCATTCTTTCTTTCAGCTAAGCTCGACTTATGCAATCAGATTTTAATTGTAACTGAAAGTGCCTACTATGATTTTTCAATTTTCGCATTCGCCTGATGGACACGATCCAACAGATCATTGAACTGCAGTAGAAGCGAACCAAATTGATCGTGGGTCATATTCGTTTTTTCCTGAATACATCCCGGTACAGATAGAGCTTTTTCTCGCAATGCACTTCCCTCTGTCGTCAAAGAAATCAGCACTTTTCGCTCATCCTGAGTCGAACGCTTGCGATCAATCAACCCGGCGTTTTGCAATCTCTTTAATAGCGGAGTCAGTGTGCCGGAATCCAGGTACAACGCTTCACCCAATTCCTTCACAGTACATTCTTCACGCTCCCAGAGCACGATGAGCACCAAATATTGTGAATACGTCACACCAAGCTTATCCAGATAGGGCTGGTACAGCTTCGTGATCTCTCTGGAGCACGCATATATGGCAAAACATAACTGATTATCAAGTTTTAATGCTGCACCTTCATTATGATTATGGTCCATGTTGTAAGATCACCTACTTTCGTCACTATTTTAACACATTATATAGCAAAATACATGCTAATTGCACAAAATACTTTACAAGTAATAATTATTTTGTTAAATTAAATTGTATAAAATATAAATTGAGCGAGAGGCAGTGATTGGATTATGATGACCATTCAACAAAAAATGTATGAAACAACAGTAAAAGCGGTTGGTGGCCGTAACGGATATATTGAGTCTTCCTCCCCTGAACTTCGTTTAAATATTGATACGCCAAAAGAAATGGGTGGCGCAGGCGGTGCAGGAACAAATCCGGAGCAATTGTTCGCGGCAGGGTACTCCGCCTGCTTTGACAGTGCTTTAAATATGGTTGCCCGTATGCAACGTGTTAAGCACGAAGGTACCGAAGTAACAGCTACAGTCCAATTCGGTAAAGTGGAAGACGGCGGCTTCGGTATTGGAGTGAATCTTGACGTACTGGTTAAAGGTGTAGACCATGAGACAGCAGTAAAACTGGTAGAAGGCGCACATGACCAATGTCCATACTCCCGCGCTACCCGCGGAAATATTGAAGTGAAGCTGAACGTCCTGTAATTGAGATTTTATTGAGCAGGAGGCCAGTTTCTTCTCTAGTTGATTCAACATTATGAATAAACGAATTCACAGCACAGCCTCTTAGCCGTTCCCGGTTGAGAGGCTTTTTATCCCTTCGGCTGCCTGCTCATCAGAGGGCTCATAGCTAATGTTTTTTCCATCAAGTAACATGGTAGATGATGCATAATCGTATATACGAATTTGATATACTTATAGTATAATCACATTGTCATAATTTTTTTTACTTCTCCAGAACTTTGCGTCTGGAGCTTTTTTTTGCCCTTATATTTCTCCAATTCGACATGCAAAGTTGTTTATTTAAAAAATGATGGAGTGCAACCACTTTATTTCATATTAGTCCTCGGTAATACTAGCGCTTGCCCTGTCCATATTCCGATATTGAATAGCTTCGGCAACATGCGAGGCTTTGATTTTTTCTGACTCATTTAAGTCCGCAATGGTACGAGACAGCTTGAGAATTCGATCATATGCACGCATACTTAAACCAAGTGCATCCATCGTCTGATTGAGCAGCTCAGCCGCGCTCTGTTCCAATACCGCATATTTACGCAGCATCTGCCCCGACAACTCACTATTCCATGAAAAAGAAAGCTTGCCGTATCTGCGGATTTGTATCGCCTGTGCAGCCAGCACCTGCCTTCGCATTTCAGCCGACGACAACGATTCCTTTTCCTCCCGCCAATCCTTCGGCTGCGATACTTCAAGCTGAAGATCAATCCGATCCAGTAGCGGACCGGAAATACGCGAACGGTAGCGGGCTACCGCAGAAGGTGAACAGGTACAACGTTGATGTTCCATGTCACTGCCGAAAAAGCCACAGTGACATGGATTTAAGGAGGCGGCAAGTAAAAAATGCGCCGGATATTTAAAAACAGCACGTGATCGACTGATTGTAACATTGCGGTCCTCCAACGGCTGACGCAGCACCTCTAGTACATGGCGGCTAAACTCAGGCAGCTCATCCAGAAATAAAATTCCCCGGTGGGCAAGGCTGATTTCTCCCGGCTTTGGGATACCTCCACCCCCCACCAATCCAGCAGCAGAAATCGTATGATGAGGAGAACGGAAGGGTCGAATGTTCATCAGATGGGGCGATGACTCCTTCCACTTCCCGGCGGCACTGTATATTTTGGTCACTTCTAGCGCCTCCTTTTCAGTCAAGGGCGGCAGGATGGACGGCAGCCTGCGGATAAGCATCGTTTTTCCGGCACCTGGTGGTCCCATAAGAATGATATTATGCATTCCAGCCGCAGCGATAACCAACGCACGTTTGGCGTGTAGCTGGCCAAGCACATCGCTATAATCCTCCATACTGCTGATGATCTCTTGTTCCTCACGCAGCGATACATGCTCTGCCTGAGTTAAATGGTCATAGGAATGAATTATCACCTGTTGTCTGACTGTAGGCTTTTCTGGACTAGACTTCGCAATGTGGTTCATAGCTGATTTAGAGGCTTGGTCTGTCATTTGATTCGTGACTTCGTTCATATCCTGATCGTAAGCTGGATGAGGTACAGAATGAGAACTTAGATCAGTCGCTTGACCCCCGACAGTGCTTTGTTCATGATCTTTAACCGGGATGAGGTCTGCCAGATGACGAATAGCGTAAATACGTATATCCGTGATCAGACGGGCCTCCCTCGCATTTTCCTCAGGAAGCAGCACCGAATGGAACCCTTCTCGCTTAGCAAGATCAACCATGGACAGCACCCCGTTCACAGGACGAATGCTACCATCCAACGCCAGCTCACCAATAAATAACGTCCTTTCCCCTACGGGTAAAACAACCTGTCGACTGGTTGTCAGCAACCCCAAAGCGATAGCAAGATCGAAAGCCGAGCCTTCCTTACGCAAATCAGCAGGGGCTAAATTAATCGTTACACGCTGGGACGGATATTTGAAGCCGCAGTTTTTGATTGCTGCTCGCACACGCTCTACTGCCTCCCGAATCGCCGAATCCGGCAATCCGATAATGGCAGTCTGTGGCAAGCCATTGGACAAATCCGTCTCTACCTCAATCAGAACACCATCTATTCCATACAAACAAGCTCCGTGCAGTTTTCCATACATAACAAAAAAGCACCTCTCCTCATATTGAAATGTCTCCCAAATAGGAATCATTGCATATATGAAAAAAGGTGCTTCCAAATTTTCATTCATTGCAAATATAATGTTCCAAAATTCAATTCCAAAGCAGGCTTTTATAAGTCTTAATTAAGATTATCTGACCACAGATTATTTGTCAAACAGGGTCAGCTTATCAGCTGCCGATGTACGTGGTCTTGGTTCAGGGATAACCTCAGGATAGCCTGCATAGATCATCCCGATAACCTTTTCACCCGGTTGAATTCCCAAGGGTTCACGGAATTTAGGCGAATACAAAAATGGTTTTGTCACCCAAAACGTTCCGATTCCCTTACTCCATGCAGCAAGCATAAAGTTTTGCACAAGAGCGCTGACCGCTGCAAAATCCTCATCCCAAACCGCCTGACGCGGATCTTCTTCCAGCACAACTAAAAGCTGAATGGGGTTGTGCAAAATACCGCTCTCAAACTTGTTATCCTTACCCACATCGGCCGCGATAGCTTCTGCAAGCTTTTTCCGCCCTTTACCAGCAAACAGCAAAAAACGCCACGGCTCACGCATTTTATGATTAGGAGCCCATACAGCGATGTCCAGCAGTTCTTGGATGGTGTCCACCGGAATGGAATCAGCTTTGAATTTTTTAATTGTGCGGCGTTCCTGAATTACATCTATGACATGTTCACTAAAAGCCTGCTTTGTCACGTATATCCTCCTTCATAGATACAACTTTCAGATATCCATTAGATGATGAAAATGATAACCATTATCAATAGAATATACCGTTAGCTTTCCTTTCTGTCAACCTGTATATATGGAATTTCAAGTTCGCCTGTTAACCTTATAATAAGGTTCTCGCCCCTTTTAGAACACATTTTAGAACGCATCAATGAAATGGTCCGTAACAACAGCCGCTTCCTCGGTCAATCGTACAGCCAGCATATCAAAACGGATTGGAGCATCTCCAATCCCATTCATATATAAATATACAGCGGCTGTTTGGCGAACCTGGGTTATTTTACGTGCGGTGACCGATTCTGCTGGGGTTCCATATTTGGAGCTGCTTCGACTACGTACTTCAATAAATACAAATGTGTCCTCCTGCTTGGCAATCAAATCCAGTTCACCGCTTCGGCAACGCCAATTACGCGCTATGATATGGTAACCCAGGTCTTCCAAAAATAAAGCCGCTGCTTGTTCACCCATCGTCCCTCTAGCTTTTCGCTGATCCTTGCCTCCGGCCCTCATTTCATTTCCCATCCCCCATCATCCCTCGGAGCAAGCCTATCCATTTGGTATATATAGGTAAGAACTTCTGCTACCAACTGATAGAGCTCCGCAGGAATTTGTTCGTCCAAATCAAGCTTGGACAATACCTCAACCAGCGCAGCATCCTCCTGTACGGGAACACCATGTTCTTTGGCTTTTTCTAAAATGCTATCTGCAATGCGGCCGCTCCCCTTGGCAACGACAAGCGGTGCTTCGTTCTCACCGGGCGTATATTTAAGAGCGACCGCCTTCTTCCTGGAAGGAGAGGGAGCTTCCAACGGCTCTTTCATATTTTAAGATCGACTCCTTTATACGGCTGGGGTACATAGCTTTGTACCTCGGAAGAGACGGGACTGTCCGGTTCAGTTCTGATGGGCATAGGCTCGGTACGAAGCGATAGAAGCTGGTATCCTAATGACTCCAGCGCCGCATTTATGGATTCACGCCCGCTGGTTAACAGCGAAGCGGCCCACTCCTGATCATTATGGAGCTTGAGACTCACAATCCGGTCCACGACTTGTACATCCACTAACGTCGGTCCAAGCCCCTTCATGTCCAAATCAAACCAAAGACGACAGTTGGATGAATCCAGCTCCCCCCGTTTGCCACGACGAGACTGAATCTGAATTGCAGCTGTTTCACGACCGTCTGGTCCGACAAACGGAATAAACATGTGTACTTGTGCAAAAGGAGCCGTCCGGTCCG
>NZ_ASSB01000265.1:0-4273 GCF_000520755.1 Paenibacillus sp. 1-18 | reverse complement strand
TGGCTGCAATTGCTCCGTGCCCTCCTTCACGATGTACAGACGGATGTTCTGAATCGGTTTCCCGATTGGAATAACCGTATAGGTTTCATTGGGCTCACAATCGAAGTACGATACGTCCACCGTTGCTTCGGTTGGGCCATACAGATTGATCAGCTTCGCTCCGGTCAGGCTTGACACAAGCCGTTGGAACCGCGCTACATGCTGCGGCGGCAACGCTTCGCCGCTGGCAAATACATGGCGCAGCGTTTCCAGCTTCGCCCCTACCACTTCCCGTGGCTGCTGCTCCACATATTCCAGGAATGCATGCAGCATGGCAGGCACAAAGTGCATTGTGCTCACGCCGTCGCGGGCAATCGTGTCGACGATATCTTCCGGATTCTTTTCCCCGCCAACCGACAACAGGCTCACCTTCGAGCCGACCAGCGACCACCAGAACAGCTCCCATACCGACACGTCGAAGGTGAAGGCCGTCTTTTGCAGGATCGTATCGTCTGCACTCAAGCCGTAACGGTCATGCATCCACAAAATCCGGTTCAGAACCGAATGGTGCTCAACCATGACACCCTTCGGTTTTCCTGTCGAGCCGGAGGTGTAGATGACGTATGCAACATGATGCGGCCCGGCCAGTGGCTCCAGATTTGAGCCGTCTTCGTGATAAATCTCCTTGCCGTCCAGCTCCGGACGATCCAGCACCAGCACCTGGCCGTCGAAGCTCAGCAACGCTTGCTCGGCCAAATGCGATTGCGTCAGCACCAGCTTCGCTCCCGAGTCCTCCAACATAAAGCGGATGCGGTCCGCCGGATATTCCGGATCAATCGGCACATACGCTCCGCCTGCCTTGAGGATCGCATAGATGCCTACGATCATGTCCAGTGAGCGGTGAACCAGAATGCCTACAGGCTGATCCGGTTCTACGCCTTCCGCACGCAAGGTGCGTGCAAGGCGGTTCGCGCGCTCATTCAACTCAGCGTAAGTCAACGATTTTGATCCAAACAGCACCGCTACCTGATCCGGTGTTCGTGCCGCCTGTTCCTCGAACAGCGCGCTCAGTGTCTGATCCTGCGGATAAGCCGCCGCCGTATCTCCCCAAACCTGAATAATCTGCGCCTGTTCTTCCGGTGTCACCAATTCCAACTCATCTACACGGATATGCGGATTGTCCACAATTTGCTTGATCACATGCAGTACCTGTCCCTGCATACGCTCCACCGTAGCCCGATCGTACACATTGGCGTTATATCTGAACATGATGCGGAAGTTTTCATCTGGCATCACAATCAGATCCAGATCATAATTCGTTTGCTCGACAACCTCTACATTCGTAATTTCAAAAGCGGACGGACGAACTTCCCCAAGCTGCTCGACCTGCTGCTCTACTGGATAGTTCTCAAATACCATAATGTGGTTAATCAGATTCTGCTTCTGCTCAGTCAGCGCCTGAATCTCATACAGCGGGAAGCTGTCGTATGCTCCCGAGGCCAATGCCTGCTCCTGCGTTTTCCGCATAACTTCCACAAAAGTGGCATTCCGTTCACTTTGAATCCGAACCGGGATCGTATTAATGAACAAACCAATCATATTTTCTACACCGGCAATATCAGTCGGACGTCCGGATACAACACTACCGAAAATAACATCCTCATTGTTGTTATATTTCTGCAAAATAAGGCCCCACACGCTCTGCATCAGCGTATTAATCGTTACCTGCTGCTGTTTCGCAATCCGGTACATGGCTTCGCTCCACGTTTGATCCAGCTCCACCGTTATTTTTTCAGAAATATATTCGCTGGTGTCACTTGCTGTAGTAGATAGAGCATTTTCCCTGCTGTCCACCGCTTGATCTTTTAATGAAGCATCCGAGCCAGGCAACAAAGTCTGCTGTTCAAAGCCCGCCAAATAGCTGCTCCAATAATCTTTTGCCGCTCGTTCATCCTGACGTCCCAGCCATTCGATATATTGGCCATACGGTGTGATATTAGTAAGCTCCGGCTGCTTCTGCTCCAGCAGTGCAAAGTACGTACCAAACACTTCGCCTGTAACGAGCGATAAGCACCAGCCGTCCATGACAATGTGATGGAAGCTCCACACCAAATGATACGTTTCTTCATTTGTCTGCAACACCTGTACGCGCATGAGCGCATCGGTACCGAGTTTAAAGCCCCGAGCCTGATCTTCCAGTTTGAACGCCTGAATATATGCCTTTTGCTCCGCTTCCTGCATTCCGCGTAAATCCTTGAAGGAAAGGTCGCTATCTTTGTGACGGAACACGATCTGCAACGGCTCCTGAGTCTGCCCTGTCTCAAACATATGGAAATTCGTCCGCAGCGCTTCATGACGCTGTGTCAGTAAATCAAGACTCTTTCGGAAAACAGCTACATCAAAGCTGCCTTTTTGATCAAACGACGCTTGCTGGAAGTATGCGCCTGATTCCGGCTCCATCAAGCTATGGAAAAGCATCCCCTTCTGCATAGGCGAGAGAGCATAAACATTTTCCAGCTCACCCACAGCAGCCGTTTGCTCCGTCAATTGTTCCAGCTGCTCCAACGTCAAGCCCTTGAACAATACATCGCTTGGTGTTAGCTCACTCCGCTCTTTGGAGGCACAATGAACGATCACTTCCTGCAGACTTTCCTGCAGCAGCCGTGCAAAGCTTTCCACGTTTTGCTGATGATATACTTTGCTGTCATAGCGAATTTCCAATGTCAGCACGCCTGCTGTAATCATCCCGTTCACATTCAGCGGATGCTCCAGAACGGTACGGTCACTCATCGGCTCCCCACCTGTATGTGAAGACAGAGTGATATCACCATTTTCCAAATCCTGATCAAATTGTCCCAAATAGTTAAAGCTAATTTCAGGCTGCAAGGCCAAGGAAGGATTGGCATCATGCAGAGACATATATTTCAAAATACCGTAGCCAATGCCCTTATGTGGCACATGACGCAGGTCTTCCTTCACCCGTTTGATTCGCTGACCGACTTCTGCCTTTCCATCAACATCAAGCAGCACTGGATATTGGCTTGTAAACCAGCCCACTGTACGTGTGATGTCGATATCTGGAACAATGGCTTCCCGACCATGTCCCTCCAGATTGACCAGCACGCGCTCCTGGCCACTCCAGTTATATAAAGCTGTGCCAAGTGCGGTTAACAGCAGATCATTGACCTCTGTGTTGTACGCACGGTGTGCTTCCTGAAGCAGCAGTCGTGTTTCCTGCTCGCTCCAAGCCACGGTCACAATCTCGCTGTCTCTTATCAGAGAATGCTTTCCTTCCGCTCTCTCTTGATCCTTAGGCAACGATGTGAATTCCATTTGCGCGAGATGCTGCCAATATTCACGTTCGTGTTGGATTGCCGAACTATTCGCATATTGAGACAAGCGCTCTGCCCAGGCGGAGAAAGAGTCCGTTTTATATGGCAGGCGAATCGCTTCTCCCCGAACTGCCTGCTCATATCCAGTGGCAAAATCCTCAAACACAATCCGCCATGAAATCCCGTCGATTACCAAATGGTGGATTGCAATCAGCAAATGATCTCCATCTATGCAATGGAACAGCCCCAGCTTGACCAGTGGTCCCTCGTCCAGACGAATGGAACTTTGAATGGCATTCGCTTTCACTTCAATGGCCTTTACCACGTCCGCAGCGTCTTCGACGCCCGTTAAATCAACAACATCCAGACTATACAGCTTGCCTTCGTTTAAACCGCGATTCCACGCTTCATAACCCTGTTCAGTCTGACGGAAGACCATACGCAGTGCATCATGATGCTCAGTCACCTTGGTCACCGTTTGATGCAATGCGGCTTCATCGAAGCCTTGCTCTCTATACAGCATCACCGACTGGTTGAAATAATGCGGCTCTGCTGATGATTGTCCAAAGAACCATTGCTGAATCGGGGTCAATTTGACCGCCCCCGAAACCGCGCGCTGATCGACTGTACGGCTGACCTTGTGGACATGACCACTCAGCAGCGATATGGAAGGATATTGGAACAAATCCTTCATTTCCAGCTTGTAGCCCGCTTGCAGCAAACGGGAGGATACCTGGATCGCTTTGATCGAATCGCCGCCCAGATCAAAGAAGTTATCCAAAATCCCGACTCTCTTCGCGCCTAATACAGCCTGCCAAATGGAAACCAAAGTCTGCTCCAGCGCTGTACGCGGCTCTACATAATCCGCTCCGCTTTGCAGGCTGCCCTCCGGTGCTGGCAGTGCCTTGCGGTCAATTTTACCGTTGGGTGTCAGAGGCATCTGCTCCAACTGGATGAAATAG
>NZ_ASSB01000264.1:0-3388 GCF_000520755.1 Paenibacillus sp. 1-18 | reverse complement strand
ATATGTAAATACCATCGTCACAGCCGCTGCGGGTGTGCTTACAGCGTTTGTTTTAGGTGGTCTGAATGCACTTAAAACTAAGGTAAATACATGGCTGGAAGCCCGTACAACGGCGGCACAGCGGGAAGTAATCCATAAGATAGCAGGAGAGGGCTTCGCCTTTGCTCAAACGGCATTCAAACAGGCTGGAGGCGAACGTAAGCTTCAGGAGGCTTTGCAGTATACATCCTTGAGATTAACGGAACAGGGCATTGTGGTATCGGCTACAGAGTTGCAGGCTGCGATTGAAAAGGCATATCTGGAGTATAAGGCCAAAACAAAACCGGTACTTGCTACTGAAGCACAGCCAAACGAGGAGGCAACACAGGCCGCAGCTAAGGAAGCTGTATCGGGTCTGGCTGCAAAGTTGAATGATTTCTTGGCACAGGCTACGGCAGAGGTGGCCCCCGCTGCACCTGAGCCTATTCCTGCACCAACAATAGAACAAACGCCTGTCACTACGGAATAGATCTATACCAAAAATACCCTACTGGCATTTAGCTGGTAGGGTATTTTTGTTTCGACGCTAATTATTATTAGAATATTCCGTGACTATTAGTAGTTATTTGACCAGACCCCACATTAATGGGTGGTGTGAGAATGATCAAACCTAATACGATTGTCAAAGTAAGAAATACCTTTTTCATTTTTCAGTTCCCCTTCCAAAATTTTTTTGAATAGCAGGGCGTAACTGTCAAGCTGAGACGGGGTGGCGAAACCTCTAAACGCTTCGAATAGAGCAACACATCGTTTGAAGTATTTACCATCTTGTATTTTAATAGAGGATTCCAATGCCTGTATCAAACAGTTTAAAGCATCGAGGTATTCATCTTTTCTTAGGTGATACAGAGCTAAATGATATGCATAGTCAATGAACTGAAAAATATTTCCGTAATCCTCTAACTCTGCGAATGATGCGCTGTGATGAGTCATGGATGCTAACTCAGAATCAATGTCCCACCCATACTGTAAGGCTGCTTCGACGATTGAGACATGGGCCGGGAGCCAATCATCTTCCGGGGATATTTCCAAAAATCTTATATACTCAGGAATAATATGCTTGTTGCCTTTAAACATTTGTAATTCGTATTGGTTTAGCTTTGCAAGGAGTTTAAAATTTTCTACTACCTCAAACCCATCCTTATCCAACCCGTTAAACCAACCTAACTCAGAGTATTTTTCTATGCAGTCCTGGGTGGCTGTGTAATTTTGCATCTTTAAGTGTGCTACACCACGCATTAGATGGCTGTAACCGTAGTAAAATACCAGAGGTTGTTTTAATTCTTTACTATGTAAATTCTCATCTATGTTGTTAAATGTTGCGTCATATTTTGCCTTGGCACACATATATAGATGCTCTGTCAATCTGAGAAGTCTTTCCCAATCTTCTGATGTATAACACATCCTGATGTAATGTACGATTGCGTCTAAATCTTCAACATTAAGTAGGTCTTTTTCAACTGCGTCCACTTCCATTACCAAATCCTCCTTTTTTGATTTACCGCATAATCCCACAATATAGAACTTTTTACCATATGTCAATTACGTATTTCTGTAATTTTCAAGTACCTATAAGCCTGATGATACCCTTGTGATTCAAGAGGTATGGGTATAACAAAAAAAGAACCGAGGGATAACCCTCACTGCTCTCATTATAAAAAAAGCTCTGCTAACCTTATGGTCGGCAGAGCTTTTTTCGTTGCAGGAATAACCACACAATTCACCGAATACCTATCCTGAGGTGATCAGCATGAACTATACATATAAAGTGTTAAAGTCGGATATCGAACTATTTGCTGCTGCATTGAGCCAGGTAAGGGTGTATGTAGTTCAGCCATTGGGAGAGGATTTGATAGATATTGTGGACTATGGTGGCGCAGTGGAGAAGATTACACCAGAGTCGATTAAGATTAACGGATATTATTTTTTCCGCAATCAGTTTGAATTTAGAGTAGACAAAAAGCCCAGCTAGCCTTAATTGGTCGGCTGGGCTTTTTGTCTACTTAACGACTTCTATTCGATTACATTGGTACTATAAAAGGTCCCTGTTTTAGATATGCGTTTACTCCAATAGTCATTGCCAGCAAACCTAGTCGTTAATATACCATTCCAAGTTATAGTTCGTTTGTATTTATATGAAGAATCAATTATTGGGGAATCAGGAGTCCATGATGCAAGTGCTGAGGCGCCGATTAATGAACTTGTAGCCGTTGTTGATCTAATATAACCTGTTGAGGAATCGTATCTCAGGGTTACATAACCTTTGACAGTGTAAATATCAAATTCATACAAATCCACTTCAAAATTTTTTGTTGCAGTAAGAGCTTGAGGATTGACTGATTGTTCTTGAATGTCTGTCTTTTCGCTTAATTCTTTTATATCGCTTGGATCAATGATAGTAGGATCAATAGAAGATTTTGTTGGAGGGCCATATATGTAAGCAGCTAATGCAGCCATATCATCAACAGTGTCAGCTTTTAATGCAGGGGCTTTGTCAGCGGTGTTAATTTCTTGTGCTGATAGGGACTGCTTACTTTGAGATTCCAATCCAAATGCATTCAAAACTTCCTCTTTGCTCTTATACACACCTTTATACTTATTAAAATATTCTTGCGGTACCACATCATGCACATCAACAATATTATTCTCGGTCTTTGGTGCGCTACTAGCGAAGGAAACTGAGGACAAGAATGACAAGTTTAACACTAAAACAAGACCTAAAAACACTGAAAATTTTGACTTCATTTTCAAAACCTCCTAAAATATATATAGAATGTGGTTACGTTTTCCATTGTATAACTAGATTTTTCCTTTTTCAAGATTTTTTTATTAGGAGGTGTTATTTTGGCTTTTGATTTAATTCCGTTTATACTTAACATGGTAGTTATTCTTATTTCTATTACTGGTGGAGTGCTGTTAATTGGAACATTGTACAGGGGATACACACTGCTGGGTTTACTTATTGCTGAGAAAAAGAATAGAGACAACACTGAGAAAAAAATATAGAGAATCACACTCTCCGTTGACAGCAAAGGTTGGCGGAGAGTGTTTTTTTTGTTTAATTTCATGCCAAAGCCTGAAATCCAACATTAGTGGCATATAATATTGACAACTGTTAAATAATGGACAACAATAGAATGCAAGAATATAAAAGTTTTGGAATTTCTGTGTGAAGGGTGGATATGACATGAAGCATACACCTACGATTCGAGCAGAATTAGACAGATATTTAAAACAAGAAAGTTTGAGTCTAAGACAATTTGGGCAAATTGCAGGCATGAATAGGGGAGCAGTAAGTGCTATTGTGACAGGGAATAAGTCTATGTCTGTTAACCAGCTTGACCTAATT
>NZ_ASSB01000263.1:0-15150 GCF_000520755.1 Paenibacillus sp. 1-18 | reverse complement strand
GAGGTCAGGGGTTCGATCCCCCTAGGCTCCACCAAACTTACCAATCCAAAACCCTTGTGTATCAAGGGTTTTTTTGTTTTTATGTGAAGTGTGCCGTACACACGATTTTTCAAAATTATCGTTTTGGGGCCGAATTGGGGACGAATTATGAATTTCGTCTTTTCAATTGGTTGAATGTTTGAATAGCTTCTTTATTCATCTTCTCAATTGCGTGAGTATACATATTACCAGTCGTTCTTATGTCTGCATGTCCAAGAAGTGACTGGATTTGTTTAATAGGTACATTTTTACTCATTAGATATGTGGCAGCTGTATGTCTGAGGCCATGAAATGGTAAATGCTTTAATTTGTTTTTCTTCAGGAATTTCCTGAACCACCATGTTGGTGTTGTGTGGAACATTGGTAATCCATTGTCCTGACCAAAAAGCAACAGCCTATCACCGCCTTGCCACTTGTCTCCGAAAAACAACTTATTTCTTTTTACTTCATTGATTCGTTTTTTTAGAATAGGTAAAACTTCATCAGCTACTGGAATTGTACGCCGGGACTTTTTGGTTTTTACATCCTTAAAAATGGTCTGCTTATTAGCATATGCCAATGACTGACGAACTTGAATATATGCTGATTCAACACCATTTTCTTTTTCAATAAAGATATGTTTGATTATATCAAGAGCAAGCAGCTCACCACGACGCATACCAGTTGTGGCAGCTAATTCAATCATAACACGCCATTTAAGAGGGGCATCCTCCAGCAACTCAAACATTGTAAACAACTCGTCTTCGTCCATAAAATCTTTTTCCTCAGTATCCAGCTTAGGACGTTTTATTTCTCCGGCTGGATTGTTCTTTATTAATTTCCATTCGACAGCACGATCAAGTATATCCTTAAGTACGCGGTGTATATATCTTCTGGATGTGCTGCTTAATCCCCCTTCCTTTCCGTCTTTACGAGCGCCTGGTTCTGATAATTTATCCAAAAAAGTTACTACGTGTAGTGGTTTTATTTGGTCAATACGCATATGACCAAACATAGGGATTATGTGGTTTTTTAAGTGACGATGATAGTTTTCTAGGGTGGTCCCTTCTAAATGCTTAACTGCGTACTTACGTGCCCATTCATTCATAAACTCTTCGAATTTCATTTTTTCAGGTGAAATGTATTCGCCTGCTTCAACCTCAATTTTGAATTTAGCAAGTTCAGTTTCAAGATGATCTTTAAGTTTCTTTGTGGTTTTCAATAACGCTGGATCGTCTACAGTAACGGTTTTTCTCTTGCGGTCCCTTTCACCATTTGGAAGCAATCCAACATCTACGCTTAAACGCCAGCTGTTATTTCCTCTCTTTTCAATACTACCTTTAGCCATAGTATGACTCCTTTCTTAATTTTAGATCCGATATTAACCAAATCACCTCCTTAACGGGAATGTATGTTCTTTTTTTGGGCGTAGAAAAACAAAAGTTTTCCTAGAAAAAAACTACTGGATAAATAATTTATGTAGTTCAATAAGGGTTCCATAGTGAGTGTAATAATTGCAAATGCTTTCTTCTATCCCCTGTATAAGTAACTTTAAACTAATATGTTGGCTTTCTTCATTTTTCAATATAAAGGATACATTCTAACCAAGCTGAAATGTATTTAAACCTGAATGAACTTGGTTATTAGCTAGTTCCTGAACATAGATATTCTCTTGCAATTTTTGGAATACATCTTCTTCTCTTTTTCTTTACGCTTTGGATAACTCGGCCTAAAATCTGTTCACCAAATAAATATGTTCAGGCCATTGGCTATCTCATAGGAGTTATTTTACTTTTTTTCACGAGTTTATCAATAGTAGCGTCCATTGGCTACATTATCATCTTCTTCTTTACTTCTTCTTGTTCTTATCTTTGATGTCCCAGAACATAGCCTCCATGACGCGAAGAACCTTTTGTCGATCTTCATTATTAATGGGTACACCATCAAACATTATAGGACCATCTTCTAGGAGCATCTTTTTAAAATCTCGTATATCTTCAGGGGATGCCCAAGATGGAAAGGAATAAGCTTTTGGAGCAGGATCATCAATTCTTCCAAGCAAATAATCTGCGTTGGTGTTCAATACGTCCGCGAGCCTACTCAAAATATTGCTAGGTATTTTAGTAATTATACCTCGTTCATAATTCGAAATATTGGCTCTATTCATGTCTAATGCCTCAGCTAAATCATCTTGTGTAAATCCCATTTTATCTCGCAAAGTTTTAATTCTCTCGCCTAAAGAAGACATAAACTTGCACCGCCTCAAAAAAAGATTTATTAATTTCGTAAGTGTCACTTGCGTAATTAATAATTACATGGTAATATTCAGTTACGGAAGATTGGAGGTGAAAACAATGATGCACAAAGAAACAGCAAAATCCGAAGAGAGCCTTCCTAGATACAGATTAATTGAGTTAAGGAGAAAAACTGGCACCCAACGAAAAGTAGCTTCAGATTTGAATATCTCTGAGACTTACTTAAGGCAACTGGAAAAGGGACTAGCTAATCCAGGTGTAAGCCTAATGTTTAAAATAGCGCATTATTTGAAAACAGATGTTTACGACTGCTGGAAGGATTTATCAGGAGAAAGACCCTTTACAGTAAATCTTATGCACAAATAGATTATATACCGTAACCAACACTTTCGCAATAGAGAATTACGTTTATTGATTTATTTTTTTTATTATTTACGTAATTAATAATTACTATTCCTTTGGAGAGATGTTTTATGTCGACTATTGAACAAGCGATCAACGAAATTATTTCTGTTCAAATTGCCGCAGCTGAAAGACGAATACTGGAAAGCTTGAATGCAGCTACAGATAAAACCTTAAATGCAATACAAGCTTCCGAATATCTTGGTATCTCGGAAAAGACGCTTTATAACATGTGTAAAAAGAAACTAATTCCACACCGAAAATTCGGGGCTAAGCTCATGTTCAGTACATTAGCTTTAGATGCTTGGGGTAGGGAACAAGACAAGGTTAATTATCAGCCCCGAGGAAAGGAGAATTAACTTGGAGATTGATATTAACAAAATCAAGGTCAGTGATCGTATCCGCAAGGATTTTGGCGGAATTGAAGAACTGGCTCAAGATATAGAACAAAACGGACTCATTAATCCTATTGTAGTAACACCAGATTATCAGTTAATTGCTGGAGAGCGGCGGTTGAGAGCGCACCAGTTCCTTGGACGCTCAAAAGTGACGGTAAGAGTTATGGAAATCAAGGATTTTGAGCATCAACTTCAGCTTGAGATTTCCGAGAATGAACATCGTAAAGAGTTCACTTTTTCTGAACGAGTAGAATGGGCGCGGCGACTTGAAGAGGTCGAACGCTTTAAGGCCAAGGAGCGCATGGCTGGAGGTACGGAAAATTTTCCTGACCAACCTACCGGGCAAGTACGGGACATTGTAGCGGATCAGGCAGGCTTTGGTTCTGGTAGGCAGTATGACAAGGCAAAATTTATCGCTGAAAATGCCACGCCTGAGATTATCCAGCAGCTTGATGAGGGATTGATTAGCACTCACAAAGCGTTCGTGGAGACGAAAGCCCGATTGGAGGCCGCTGTCCGCGAAGCCGAGGAGAGAGCAGAGCAAGCAGAACTTGACAAGCTTGAGCTGCAAAGACAGTACAAGGATGCCATTCCCGCCGATCAGCTCGATGAAGCTGTGGCTGCTGCTGTAGAGCGGCGCGATGAAGAGGCGGCTGTCTTTATGAAGCAAAAGGAAAAAGAAGCTGAGGCTCTATTGAAACAACGCGACGATTATTGGAAAGGGAAGCTCAAGGAAGACCTGGAAACAGAACACTTTAAAATAGAACAACTAAGAGACGGTTACCAGAGAGCTAAGGAAGAACTTGACGCCATCAAGCTTCAGCAGCCGGGTGAATTTGACGATCAGCAGGCAGCAGCTCAAATGAAGAAACTTCGCTTTGAGGCTGATAGCAACACAATTCAAGTCAGTATCCATGTAAAGCAATTTCTACAGAAGGTCGGAATTACTTCATTCATGCTGGGTGCAATAGGTAGTGCAAGTAGTTCTGAAAAGAAGCGGTTGTCCGAAAGCTTGGACATGCTGGAAGCCTTTATCGAACAGATTCGTCCAGCCGTTAACGGCAGAAAGGTGGTAGAGAAATGACACTAATTAATCCTAATCAGCAGCCGGATTTCTTGTCAGTTGTCGAAAAGCAAATGCAACTGACAGAGGATCAAGGCATGGCAATTCGTGGCCTTGTTGACGGTATCAAGCAAATGCAATTGGATGTAACCGAGAAGGTGGAAGAAGTGCAGATGATGGTTCAGGAAGTCCGAGACAGCGTAACACTCACGGATGCTGAATGTTATCAGTTACAGGATGCAGTAAGAATCAGGTCCATTACACTCACAAAAGATCGTTACAAGGAGACAGATGGAAAATTTAACGAAACGGTCGGAAAATATCGCCGCATGATTTGGAGTAAGTTGAAAGTTTTATTCTCAGTTGCAAAGTACAGTCACATCCGGCGCATTGATTTTGATGATTCCATTTACTTCGTTAAAGACTTTCGTCCAGAAGATTATATCTAAGGGGTGAATGATTATGACTCTACCGGAACTAGCTCGTATCTGGTTCGAAAATGAATTACAGCATGCCATTATTGTTCGTAATATCCGGCGTAAGGAAAAGTCAAATGAGTAGCAAAATTTACTCTATTCCAATCGTGGATGATGAAGGATTCAAATTTACATTAGACCAACCAGCAGACTCACTTATAGCCGCTGTATTACTTATGCATCGCTGGTTGAATTGTCAACATGCAGTAGATATTGAGATGTTACAGCTTACAGAGCGGGATAAGAAAAAGCTTTCTCTTCAAAAGGAAAAAGAACTTACTGAACAAAAGCTTCAGGCCATTCACAAAACTCAATACGCTATTACAGATAGTCTATGGCCTAATCATGTGTGCATCAAAAAAATGAAACCTTTAAAAGAACAAGAAAGACAGTTAAAAGCTAAAATATCTGAACTTGAAGCGGAGATATGGAGCTGAGAGAGTTGGACGAGCATAAACAATCTAGGGTGCTTAGAGCGCAATTACGTGAGTTATATGAGGACAGCATTGACGCTGTTAAATTTGGGCTACCAAATGACGAAATCCAGGCTCAAATAGACTTGCTTACAACTCAGTTGCATGAGCTGGAGAAATCTATGGGTAAGAACGAAGAATACGAGGGGCTTGAGATTCCTAAGCTACCGGGATACAAAATATCTGGTAAAGGGATAGGTATCTGCGAGCATTGTGGGAAAGAAGTATTTCCAGAGCAAAAGTTTCCCGTTCCAAAAGAAGAAGGACTTTTCTGTAATTACTATTGCCGTAAGTTATACCGCAAAAGAATAGACAGAGAAGTCCTAACGAACAATCGTGCTACCAACACGATCATTTAAGAAACATTTCAACGGCAGTATATCACGTATTTTAAAAATTGAAAATAGGAGCGTAATAATATGAATTTAAATAATTTGGTAAATGATGCGATGCAAACTATTCAAAAAGACGGATTTGTTGAGCAGGTCATTAAAAAGCAACTTGAGGTTACTATCAAAAAAGTGGTAGAAGAGTATTTTGGAACTTACGGAGATTTCCGTAAAGAGCTAGAAAATCACGTAAAAGAGCAGTTGCAAATTGATATGAAAAAATTGGGTATCGGCGGATACAATCTTATGGTTTTGAATGAAGTTAAATCTCAGTTGAATGCCGCTCTCCATATTCAAGGTGTTCAAAAAATTAAAGAAAACATTGAACAAATGCTTATCGGTATTAAACCTGAATACAAGTTGTCTGAATTGATTGAAGCAATGAAGGAAGATGAGAATGATGACCATGAACGAGATGGTGAAAAAATATCTTTCATTTTGGAAGGCGAGGAGGATGGGTATCGTCACATCTATTTTGATCCAGAAAGCGAAAGTAGAGATTCGTGGGGTTCTGAAAAATCAAAGTACAGATACAAATATCAACTCCACTTGGACAAAGAAGGACACGTCTATGACTCTAAAATTGATGGTCAGAACCTTTCCAATAACAAAGAGATTATGACATCGTTCTATCATTTTGAAAAATTGATGTTCCAAATTTTTGCGACTGGAGCCAAGGTTATCGTGGATGAAGACGAAGTTGATACTTATTACGGAGAAGAATATTAATAGAGGGTTAAGGAGTGGCTGCATTGTCTCTACAAAAACAACATACGCTCGGAGAGCTTTATAGTCTTGCGGATCAATGCAGTCATGATTACCCTGCTACCCTGGCTCGCAAGATTGAATTGTTGACAGAAGTCCAAGTTATCTTGGGGCGTAAGGCTGCTGATGCTGTAAGAGAGTATAAGCGGATCTATGCTGAGAGAAAGCGTGTTTATGCAGAAGCGTATATTGCGGCAGAGAATCTTAGGGAGCAGCGAGCGGAGTTGGCGGTAATCAAACTTCGCAACCAAGAAGCAGATGCAGAAGCTGATAAGGTCCGCTGGAGTAATGCTGTAGAAAGTAATGACCAGGTAATAAACTCTTTAAAATACAGCCTAAAGGTGCTGCTAGCGGAGTTTGGAAACAACGCCAACGCAAACAGGTAAGTTTATGATTCAAAAGCTGAGAAGAGGTTGAAACATGGCAGAAATAAAATGGATCAAGCTCAGTACTGGCATGTTTGACGACGAAAAAATTAAAATCATCGAAGATATGCCCGAAGCTGACACAATCATTGTTATATGGCTCAAGCTAATGACTATGACAGGAAGATCAAATATGGGCGGTTACATCATGCTAACGGAATCTATTCCTTATACCGAGGATATGCTGATTTCAGTGATTAAAAGGCCGCTTCCAGTAATAAAAATGGCTTTATCAATTTTTGAAAGATTCGGAATGTTAGAAATATCTGAACAAGGGGCTTTCTTTCTACCTAATTGGGAGAAGCACCAGAACACTGAATCTCTTGAAAAAGTACGAGAGTATGAGCGAAAAAGAAAGGCTGATCAAAGGGCCAAACGTAAGAAACTGCAACTTAGCGAACCTAGTCCCGGAAATGTCCCGGACAGTCCCGGCGATGTCACGCCCCTAGAAGTAAGAAGTAAGACTAAAGAAAAAGAAGGTAGTTGTTGTTTAACACCTGAGAATGAAATCAATTCCAAAGATGAGGGGATACCGTCTTCCCGGCAAGGTGCCGTTCCTGCCACTCCTGAAACAGATACTGACTCTGGACAGGATGAAATATCATCTTCGGATATTGATTATCGCAACGCTGTTGCCAACAAATACCTTCAGCGCAGGGGGAAAGGATTGGACATTACAGCAGCCGACGAAACAAGCATTGATGAGTTACAGGCTGCGGGCGTTCCCCTCCAAACCGCTCTAGATGGCATTGACCAGTCCTTTGACAAATTTAAACCAAAGCATCGGCGCGATGAGATACGGAGCCTGAGCTATTGCACGACTATCATTTTCTCCTTGCATGCATTGCGAGAAGTTGTCAGCAAGAGCAAGAAGGTTGAAACACCTTCACCGGATAAAGCGGAACCACAAATAGAAGTCCCTCCAAGCGAATATACCGAAGAGGACATTCAGAGCATGCTTGCAAAACTAAGGGCTAAACAGGGAGGTTGATGCCATATGGAGAGCTTCGGCAAAGAGCTGCAAGCATTAATGCCTGCTGGCTTCGCCAAGAGACAGGCCGCAGTGCTGGAACGTCTAACAAATCATCCTGAGGTCCAGCGCTTGAAATCTGAATATCCTGACAAAACAGAGGATTTGACAGAACCTAAGGGATTTAGGGACCTATCACAGCATATATCCTATTGCGATAAATGCAGCGAGTGCCCGGGTTTGCTGGCTTGCCAGAACGAACAGAAGGGGCATACAAGCGTCGCGGAACCTAGTCCAACCAAAGGTGACGAACTAGTCTTCCGACTTCGGAAATGTCCATTGTTGGTCGCTCACGAAAGAGAGCAGGGGATCGGTCAAAGGATCAAGAGTCATTACATTCCGGCTCACATACTGAATGCGACTTTCGAAGACATTGAACCTGACCCGCAGCGGATATCTGCAATTGCGGCGGCAATAAGTTTCTGTGATGAGTTCGTCCCAGGAGAAACGACAACGGGACTATACTTCTACGGTCAAATGGGTGTAGGCAAAAGCAGAATCGCCGGGGCAATTGCTCAAGAGCTGGCAAAGCGTGACGTTAGTGTGCTAATGGTTTATGTGCCTGATTTCCTGCTGGAAGTAAAGGATGCCATTGGCTCCAAAACAGAAACCGTAGAAAGCAAATTGGACGCATTGAGGACTGCTAAGGTCTTAATTTTAGATGATATTGGAGCGGAGTCTCTTACAACATGGACAAGGGATGAAGTCCTGGGACCCATACTTCAGCGACGCATGGAACGCTTAGCGACCATCTACACATCTAATTTAACCATGAGTGAGCTGAAACATCATTTGGCGAATCCGAAAGACAGCAAGCCGAGCGAACAGAATGACAAAAAAGCGGTCCGGATCATTGAGCGAATAGAACCATTTGTAAAGATACTGCCGGTGGGTGGTAGAAATAGACGGAGGGATTAAGGGTATGTGTAGAACTTGCAGCGGCAGTAAGGTGGCATATCAGTTCAAAGGCTCCATCGTAATGCTGGGACCTTGCCCGGAGTGCAATCCTAATGCGAAAAAGGAGATCAAACCTTATGAATATAGTAGTGGACAGCGCGCTATTAGCTGAGGCTCTGGAAGATGCCAGTAAAGCTATTTCAGCCAAAAGTATCATGCCGATACTTGGTTGCTTTTTGATCGAAGCCAATCAAGAGGGTTTAACTGTGACAGGAACTGATGATAGAGCAACGATACAGTCATATATTTTCGAGGAGCATGTTCAAATCGAACGGAATGGAAAGGTAGTTCTTCCTAAATTATTCTTGGAAATGCTCAAGAAATTAAGCGGTGATGTTCGGATTGAGTCTAAAGATGGTCTGAATGTGATTATCACGTCTCGGAATAAAGAAATAGAAATGTCAGGATTGGACCCTGAGGAATTTCCTCCACCTCCTTCAATAAATGATAATGAATATATTGAAATTACAGGGAAGGACCTAAGGGGATTATTCAAAAAGGCTATCTTTGCAGCAGACATTGATGGTAAAGGCATGCCTATACTAACTGGAGCAAATGTCTACCTAAAGAACGGGAAAATAGGAATGGAAGCCACCAATAGGCATCGCCTTTCAAAAACAGAAAAGGATATTGAACCGGGCGATTTTGGTAGTGCTGTGATCGAAGCGAGAGGTCTGGTTGAACTACTGAAGATCATTACAGATAAGGACGATGTTCAATTTGGCTTTTCAAAGGGGAAAGATAATCAGATAGTCTATGCCTTTGCTCGCACAGAGAGATTCACTTTTTACTCTCGTGTTCTGGAAGGCGAGTATCCAGACATACACCAGATGGTCATTGTTCCTGAAAGTGGTACGAGGATTGAGATAAATAAACGAGAATTTTTGGAGTCCGTTGAACTTATTTACACTCTGGCAAAAGAAGAAAAAAATAATATGGTTAGGCTTGATGTGACTGAAAAAGAAATAAATATTCGCGGAAAAGGAAAACAAACGGGCAAGGCCAGCGAAAGTATTGTTCCTATTAAGTTCACGGGACAGGAGTTAACAATTTCCTTGAATTCTAAGTATGCTATGGATGCTTTAAGAGCTTTGGATGGAGAAAAAATCACCTTGGTTTTTGCAGGAAAAATGAAGTCTATTTTCATTCTTAGCAATGAAGATAATCAAAGCATTCATATTGTACAACCTTATAGGACGGTAGATTAATGAGTAAATATAATGCTAAAAAGGTCATTGTCACGGAGGATGGAACGTTATTTGAGGAATGGATCGTAAAAAGGTATGAACTAGATGTGATAGGTACTCTCTTTGATAGCAAAGCAGAGGGAGAGTATTGCCAAGAACTCCTTCGGCAGCGCAAGTATGGAGAAATCAAAGACTTCAAGTGCCATCCTGTATTTATACTACAGGAGAAACCAAAAGTGACCTACATTGCTGATTTTTTGGTCACTAATCTGGACGATACTCAGCGAGTAATAGATATCAAGGGTATTGAGACATCGACATTCCGTGTCAAACTGAAACTATTCCAAGCAAAATATCCAACTTTACCCATAGATATACTCATGAAAAAACGAGGAGAATTTATTCCGATCAAGCAGTTTAAGAAAGAAAAAGCAGATCGGAAACGAGCTATCAATAAACTTTTAAAACAAGCAGAAGGGAAGATGAAACATGCCAGAACTGACCGGAATGCAAGTCAAATTCACCGTAATCAAAAATGAGGATGCTGAGAATTATCTTGATGATCGGGATAAAAGTGAGTTGTCCCGTATTCTTTGGAAAATCCAAGAGCTGCGACATCTGGATGGGAAGCCAGCTTTAAATACCTATCTGGTAGTTAACACCGACGAAACATATGCGGCTGATATTGTCCGCATCATGCAAGCTAACAACCATTGGGGACCAGTAAGTGATCCTAATCAGGCGGAGATGCAATATGAAGGGGATACACTGGCGCTACCGTAATCAAAGTCATTCAATTGAATTCAATCAAAAAAGGAGTGGCAACCAGCATGGATCAAACAAACGTCATTAAAACGCCTGGTGAGAAACCGTTTTCGATAACGGAGGTAAGAAGGATCAAAACAATACAACACAGAAGAAAAAAGCAGCGTCCAGAGGTAACGAAGCGGATTATTGAACTGCTGGACAAACAAAATGAGAAAGGTCTTAAAAAGTACGGAACAACCATAGATCAGGTATCCGATCAGTCATATGACTGGAAGTTGATGGCGATGGAGGAGATGGTTGACCTAATTCAGTATCAGCAAAAGGAAATCATGCGGCTCGAAAGGCTTCTTAATCCGGTCTAAGTGGGAAATAAAAAGGAGCATAGAGGTCATGTTTCCTCTTGCTCCTCAACAAATAAATCTTCAATGGAAATATTAAGTGCTTTTGAGATCGAGAATAAAATATTTGCTTCGTGACGCTCATTTTTGTCGAATCGACTGATAGAAGCTTGCGGAACTCCACTAAGTTCAGATAGTTGATTTTGGGTCATATCCCTTTCTTTCAAAATGTTTGTCAAATTGGGACGAACCCTAACAACCTTAGCCATGATATCACCTCAATACAATGCATTATACGATGTTGTATATTTTTTATCAATATCTATTGACTGAATATGCAAAGTCGTATATTATTGGATTATAAACCAATATGCAATATTGTATATCGTATAATACATAATAATTAGAGAAGGGGAGTTAGACATGACAGAATCCGATATTTTGTATGAAAACGGAAACTACTGGGTATGTGCATCCAAAAAAGGCGGATATGAGGTTTATCGCAATACCATTACGCACAGCGTTCGGTGCGCGATTATCGGATACAAAGGTAATGAAGGACTGGCGCGGGCAAAAGCGGAATGCAATAGACGGTCCGCGCATGACAGCAAAGTTGAAAGTTCGTCTGAGCGAACGAAAACAGGCCATTAAGCTCAGAGCGTTCACCGGGATCATCCGGTGAGGTTGGCACAAGCCAAATAAGCGCAGGAAATTTTTCCTGAACTATCTGGAGGGATGACTTTATGAAAAATCACAGTATGGTAGCGGCCTTACGAAGGGAGTTGGAAAAGTCTCTTCCTGCACCTTTAACCCCTGAGCAAATAACATTGTTGGATCAAGCTGAAAAGCTTTTTGGACAAGCCTATCAGGCAGGGTATAAGGCAGCTCAGTTCTTTGGTGGCGATGAATGGAACAACAACGCTTGCTTGGGGTATGCAATTCTTGGCGCTAAGAAGTTGGGTTATAGCGAAGAACAGACCAAAAATCTTGTCCGGTCAATCTATCGAGAGTTTGACTTCAAGAGTATTGAGGATGCCAGAACAGTTTATAACCAATCTCCTTATTAAGAGTGACTGCAACATTGTATTGGAACAAGTAACACTGTACTGTAACTGAAAAAAGTAGGAGGGTGGATATGACGAAACAAGAGGCTGATGAATTTACCACAGCTTTATCAGAACGTTACATTCAGATTCAAAAATATAGTTCTCATAACAATGAATTGTTAAGTTTATGGGACGATGTTATTGAAACCTTACCGCCAGATATAAAGCGTGGATTTGAAGAAAAATATGATCACCTTGTAAGGGAGAGTAGTTCGTGAAAAAGCTCGACTTGAACAAGCTTGATGAAGAGCCTATCGAAGTGCAGCAGGCCGTAGCCTTCTATGCATCCCATACAATAAGTAAAGTGCATGTAACAACGAAAGAAAGATATGAATATTATTCCATTTTAGAGGAAGCAGGATTGCTTGAACCTCTAAAATCCGTAGTGGGGCCGTAGCGGTTTAGGCTCAAAATATAAGCATAAGCACAGGAAATACGAATCAATCTGTTGGAAAGGTGGCGAGGGAGAATGTCTCATCAAACATTCTGGAAACCGGAGAAAAAAGTCAAAGAGAAGAAATCGTACAGCAGCCTTGGACAGCGAAAGAAAAGCAAAAAGTCGATTCCAGAATGGAAGAAAGACATCTTTGCTCACCACCAATCACGTCCGTCACGAGCTGACCGAGCAGAATTTCCACTCGAAGTAATTTCTGAATTAATAGATGAGACACAAGGCCTCTGCCAATGTGGATGTGGTCGTAAATCCACTCAAACCCATCATGTCATGCCAAGAGGCAGAAGCGGACGCGGTGTAAAGACAAATGCAATGCGTGTTTGCGATACCTGTCATGATCGTATCCAGACAAACGAGGAAGAGCTTCAAGGATGGATATCAACATACTCTCTGATTCACGGTCCTAGATTTTGGTTTGACGAGCAAGATTGGGAAGAGTTCAACCGCAAGCAGGCGGCACAGGAGCGTTTAGAAGCCCAAAAGCAGGAACGATTGGATTCTATAAAGCCAGTCATGGAATTGCTTGCTACAGCGGCGGGACGCTCATTAAAAAGCAAAGAGATTCGGTTGCTAGAGTCTATGGATACTAAGCAAATGAGCGTGTTTGGCATCATGATATCCGATGCCTTGAACAATTACAGTAGACCAGCACCATCTTATGGTTATGGAGAGCGCTTTGAGGATTAAATCTATAGCCCCCAAGGGCAGAGAGGACATAACAATGGAAATCGTTATTAATAGATGTTTCGGAGGATTCGGGTTATCGACTGCCGCATTTCACAAGCTGATTGAATTAGGTTGGAGGGTAACTGTTTATACGGAAGACGTTGAATATGCCGATCCAACAGCGGAATTAGTTGTTAGTGAACCTAGTTTTGGCTTTCCACCTTACCACTTCATAAGCAATAAAACTAAGGAAATACGTACAAACAAAGATGTAATTGCAGTCGTCAAGGCGCTTGGAGATAAAGCGAACGGTCCTTGTGCAAAGTTGAAAATAGTCGAGGTGCCGGATGATATTGAATGGCATATCACGAACTATGACGGATTGGAAACAGTGGCAGAAGAACACAGAGTGTGGAGTTAGGCCCAGGGGATAAGAAGGAGGGAACAGCCCTCCATAAGGGGGATAGACATATGCAATATGGATTGTCGGGGTTCCTGGCTCCAGACGGTATTTTCTATGAATGCAAATATGGAGAACATCGGGGATTGGCTGCTGAGCTGGTTCAGCAATATCATATTAGATTTTTTGACGGCGACAGCAATAAGGTGCCGGAATTTATTAAATTCGGATGTGCTCATGGCGTTGGAAAGGCAGGTAATGGCGCTTGCCACGCTTTCATGTGGTCGGAACCTACTGGCGAACAAATATCATGGCTGCTTGAAAACTTGGAACGTATGACATACGTACAGCAGCGATCCATTTTGAGCCATCTGGATGCATTCGGAATTGATGTTTAAGGGGGATACACCCCCTACTACCTATACCAAAGGAGAGATACAGATGGAATTTACGAGAGATAACATAAAAAACGTTGAAGTCGGACCTGAGTTAGATTCACTGGTTGGCACATTTGCAACTAAAGTAGCGCCGGAAATCAAATGGTGGGTGATGGATGACGCAGAGACAATAATTTACGACGAATGCAACTATGAGTCTGATGCGAGAGACGCGCTAAATAAACGGGTATACGAGGGTCTTAAAATCTCCAAAAAGGAAATATATCGTAACTACTCGACATCGGTTTCAGATGCCTTTAAGGTTTTAGAGATTTTTAAAGATCGAGGCTACCTATTCACCGTTAAAAATCTTGCAGGAGGCGCTTGGGAGGTATCCCTTACGGATTGGGATGGTCGATGCGACATATCTAGCGCACAAGCAGCGACTCCGGCGGAGGCTATCTGTAGGGCCGCGCTGAGAGCTGCATTACGCAGAAAAGAGAGGGGTGAGGCATAACAGCCTCTTACCCTATACCCCTATATACCAAAGGAGGGAATCAATTTGGATGGACTCGTTATTAAGCCTAGATGGGCAGATATGATCCTATCGGGCATTAAAACGTGGGAGATTCGCGGCAGCAAGACTCATAAGCGCGGCACCATCGGCATTATCAAGAGTGGCAGTGGACTTGTATATGGGATGGTAGAACTGGTTGATTGCGTACCGTTGCATGGCCCTGATGATGTGGACCTGATATTAGGCAACCAAGACAAACATCATGTAGCGCTGGGAGCTATCAAATATCGAAAGCCTTGGGCGTGGGTGATGAAAAATCCAATCATTTACCCGGAGCCTGTACCTTATAAACATCCACAAGGGGCAGTAATATGGGTTAGGTTGCCGAAAACAGTATACCAAGGAGGCGGTAAAGGTGAGTGAACGGTTAATGTATCTCGCTGACAGAGCTAAAGGCATGCTGACAGAGCGACAAGCCCGTAAAGGCATATTGTCTGCTTGGGAAGCGGATCATGTAGAGCTTGCGGAGGGAGTTAATCTCTTGTTGGAGCAGCTTGCAGAGAGGGACGCAGTTATACGCCGCCTGACTTATAAACTGCATGAAGCCCGTCAGGCATTAGGGGAGTAACCACCAATACAATACGCTCTGTCACCCTGACGGAGCGTTGGAAGGATGATAGATATGT
>NZ_ASSB01000262.1:0-3395 GCF_000520755.1 Paenibacillus sp. 1-18 | reverse complement strand
ATCCGGGGCTACCGGATCGAGCTGGGCGAGATCGAAACAGCGATCCAGCGGGTGCCGGGTGTGCGTCAAGCCGTCGTGATCGACCGGACGGACGAGCGTGGGCACAAGTATTTGTGCGGATACCTCACGGGAGAAGCGGAGCTGCGGATCGAGGAGGTACAGGCTGAGCTGGAAGCAGGGCTGCCAGCACACATGGTGCCAGCACGCTTGATGAGACTGGAGACGTTGCCGCTGACAAGCAACGGCAAAATCGACCGCAAGGCCTTGCCGGAGCCGGAAGGCAGTATCCATACCGGTGCAGCCTATGTGGCCCCGCGTACCACGGTAGAGCAGGTGCTGGCTGCGGTATGGGCCGGGGTGCTCGGCGTGGAAGCGGTAGGCACGCAGGATAACTTCTTCGAGCTTGGTGGCGATTCGATCAAAGCGCTGCAAGTGTCATCCCGATTGCTGCAAGCAGGCTATCGACTGGACATGAAAGACCTGTTCAGCAATCCAACGGTGTCTGCATTGGCGCTGAAAGTCCAATCGGTTACAAGATTGGCTGATCAGAGCGAAGTGGTGGGCGCTGTGAAGCTGACACCAGTTCAACAATGGTTCTTTGAGCAAAACCTGACGGATGCTCATCATCATAACCAGTCCATCATGCTGCATAGCAAGGACGGTTTCGATGAATCGGCACTGCGGACAGCGATGGATCAAGTTGTTAGTCATCACGACGCGCTGCGTATCATTTTCCGTCCTGGTGAATACGGATATGAAGCCTGGAACCGCGCGATTGGTGAGGGCGAGCTGTATACGCTGGAAATTACGGATTTCAACAATGAGACTGAGCTGTCAGCGGCGATCGAGGCCAAAGTGAATGAAATTCAGGCGGGTATCCATTTAAGCGAAGGACCGCTGGTGAAGCTGGGGCTGTTCCATTGCCCAGATGGAGATCATCTGTTGATTGCTATTCATCACTTGGTGGTGGACACCGTATCCTGGCGCATTTTGTTCGAGGATATTACGACAGCCTATGAGCAGGCATTGAACGGACAAGCGGCTCGTCTTCCGCACAAAACGGATTCGTTCCGCACCTGGGCTGATGGGCAGTCTCAATACGCGAACGGTCCGGCAATGGCAGCAGAACTTGCATTTTGGCGAGAAATTGAGCAGGGAATGTACGAGCCGCTTCCAAAAGACCAGCCACAGTCCTATTCCTTGAATAGGGACAGTGAGATCATTACGGTCACGTGGACAGCTCAAGAAACCGAGCAGCTGTTAAAACAGGCGCATCGTGCCTACAACACGGATATGAATGATTTGCTGCTTACCGCATTGGGCATGTCTATTCATCGCTGGGCGGGTATTGAACGAGTGCTCGTCAGCCTGGAAGGCCATGGACGGGAGTCCATTTTGCCAGAGCTGGATATTACTCGCACCGTTGGCTGGTTTACGACCCAATTCCCGGTTGTGCTGGATATGAGCATGAGGCAAGACCTTTCACAGCGCATCAAACATGTGAAAGAAGGGCTGCGCCGCATTCCGCAAAAGGGCATTGGCTACGGTATTTTGAGATACCTGGCCGCGGCACGTAAGCAGGAGCGTTTTGTAACTGAACCTGAGATCAGCTTTAACTATTTGGGACAATTTGATCAAGATATGCAAAATCAATCCATTGATATATCTCCTTACTCTAGCGGTGCAGAGCTTAGCGCAGATGCAGCCAGATCACACACGCTGGACATAAATGGACTGATTTCGGAAGGCGAACTGCAATTGACGATCAGCTACAGCAATCAGGAATACCGCCGTGAAACGATGGAGCAGCTAGCCGAAGAGTTCAGAACCAGCTTGCGGGACATCATTACACATTGCGCAGGCCGCAAGCAGCAGGAACTGACTCCAAGCGATATCATGCTTAAAAATGTAACGATGACCGAGCTGGATCAATTGGTAGAGCGGACTCGTGACATCGGCGAGCTGGAAAATGTATATGCGTTGACGCCGATGCAAAAAGGTATGCTGTTCCATAGTCTGATGGATGCAGAGTCAGGTGCTTATTTTGAACAAACAACATTTGAACTGCGTGGACGCTTCCAAGCGGATATTTTCCAGGATAGCTTGAATCATTTGGCGCAGCGGCATGAGATTTTTAGAGCTAATTTCTACAGCGGTTGGCAGGATGAGCCTGTGCAGGTTATTTTCCGCCGCAAGGATGTTGGATTCAGATGTGAAGATCTGCGTCATTTGGATGATCAGGAGCGTGACGCGTATGTGAAGGAATTTATTCGCAAGGACAAGGCAGCCGGATTCGATTTGTCCCGGGATGCGTTGATGCGCGTGGCGATTTTACGAACAGGTGACGAGGATTATTATTTTGTGTGGAGCTCCCATCACATCCTGATGGATGGCTGGTGTGTGGCATTGGTAACGGATGAGGTGTTTGAGGCTTATTTTGCAGCCGTGGAGCATAGAGAACCGAAGCTTGCCCCAGTTACTCCATACAGTCAGTATATTGAGTGGCTTGAAGCACAGGATGTAGAGGCTGCATCTTCATACTGGAATGATTATTTGCTCGACTATGATCAGCAAACTTCGATTCCGACCGGAAAAGTAGGCGTGAAAGTGGACGGTGCACAATTTGAGACTGTACTGTGTGATCTGGGCAAGGACTTGACAGGACGCATGGAAATGGTTGCCAAGCAGCACCACGTGACCACGAATACATTACTGCAAACGGCCTGGGGATTGCTGCTTCAAGAGTATAACGGTAGTGATGACGCTGTTTTTGGCGGCGTAGTGTCTGGTCGTCCGGCTGATATTCCGGGTATCGAAAATATGGTGGGCTTGTTCATTAACACCATTCCAGTACGTATTCGCAGTGGAGCTGAGGACACGTTTGCCGATATGATCAGAGCGAATCAGAAGCAGGCCTTGGCTTCTCAAGATTATGAAACGTATCCGCTATATGAAATTCAAGCCTTGACCGAGCAAAAGCAAGACCTGATCAACCACATTATTGTGTTTGAAAACTATCCGGTGGAGGAGCAGGTCGAGCAGCTTGGCGAAGGTGCGGAGTCGGATTTTGTAATTAGCAATGCAGGCATGATTGAACAAACCAACTATGATTTCAATCTGGTCGTTATGCCGCAGGAAGCCATGAAAATCCGATTTGAATACAATGCAAAGCTATATGATCGTGAAGCTGTTGAGCGGACTCAGGGCCATCTGGTGCAGCTGCTGGAGCAAGTGACAACGAAGCCGGACATTCGAGTGCATGAGCTGGATGTTTTAAGTGAGCAGGAGCGCGAGCAAATTCTCGGCGTATGGGGAGATACAGCCGCCGAGTATCCAAGCAAGCAGACGATCCATGGCTTGTTCGAGACACAAGCAGCGCACACACCGGAGCAGGT
>NZ_ASSB01000261.1:0-2271 GCF_000520755.1 Paenibacillus sp. 1-18 | reverse complement strand
TGAAATAGACCAGCTTGACGCATTGAAGGATTTGGCTAACGTGTACAGGTCTTTACGTAAATGGGACAAGGTAGACGAAATGGCAAGGCAAATGAGAGCTAAAGCAGAAATCCAATACACTTGGAAACAACAACAGAAGAACAAGGAAAGCGCTGCTACTGCTAAGAAGTTAAGTCGTCCGTTGTTTGTGTATATTACCTATGCCGATTTGTTGTGTGCAAGTGTCTGTGAAGCCCAAGGCGATTATCAACAAGCTCTACAATATACATATGCCTACGCCGATTTAGATTGGGTAAAAGAGACGGACGAGGATACCCTGCATTGGATCGAGTTGTATCAAGATTGGGCGCAAGCTAACATTGTCGCAAATAAGCTTTTATCTGGAGATATAAGTGTGCTACATGATTATGTTGAATATATTGGTGCACCATCAGATACATCTGAACAAGATAAGGTTGCCCAACTGTTGAACATTATGATGGCGGCAAACCGATACGAAATAGAAGTGGATGATGTGCTTTCAAGGTTTAAAAAAGACATTGATGCCTTTACTCAACTCCCATCATCTACTGATATGTACACCCGACAAGTAATACCAGAACAGTTTGCACGATTTGGTTATGAATTGGCTTATTATTGTTTACATCGTGGTATGTTCAGTGATGGCTTCAAATATTTGATGAATGCAATGCTAAAGTCGCATATAATAAATAATGAAACTTATTTTATAAACTGTTTGGGGCTTTTCGTGAAGTTTAGAAAGCATGCAGTTCCTGAGTTCAAGGAAGAGTTTCTAAATCTTATTGAAAGGGTGTGGTTAGATAATGTTGAAAAAAGTAGCTTTTCTAATCATTGCGGCTAGTTTTTTGTTTATTGTTACTGTACCTGTTCAGACGAATAGCCATAATCCAATGATACAAGTGCAAGATCAACAAGGAGGTTCTTAAACGTCAGTAAAGCAAAAGCTCTGCTAACCTTATGGTCGGCAGAGCTTTTGCTTTAATCATTCCGATGCGCGTATATTTCCTCCGCCTCGTAAGTGGTTTTGAAATCAAACTCGAAGTATACTGCGCGAGTAACTTCTCTTATTTTTTCGTCCTCCCAACCCTGTCGGCGCAGAGCTGATATGATGTATCCAAGGCAGGCGTTATTACTCATTGCATATCCCTCCTTATTTACTCAATTTGTACAGGCAGTATTGATTAAGGGAAACATTTTCGGCTGCAGCTCGTTCGGATAACTGGCGGTGCAGACTCTTGGGAACACGAAGGTTAAACTTACCGCTGTATTCGTCTTCTCCTACTGGTTCGGGTATATCGTCCCCATATTCCAGTTTAACGGACAGATACCCCCTCATGGCCTCACGCACACTCTCATAAGCTTCTGCAAAGGTATCCCCGTCACTTTGGCAACCGTCTAGTTCTGCTACAGTAGCAAAAAAGTATTGGCCGCTTTCGTCGTTCATTGGTCTGATCTGGATTGTATACGGAAGCGCCATGTAATACGCTAAATCTTTATGCTGATTATTATTTGCCATTATATATCGGCTAGGATATTATGTGGAATAAGGAAAGGGGAGCGGTTACTCCCCAATCCGACCCAGTACGTCTTTGACGTATGCCGCCTTCAACGGGTTTTTCTTTTTGATAGTGATTAGGTCACCTTTATCATTCCGGAATTGGCAATGTGACGTTCCATCGTGTCTTGCCTTTATGTATCCGTAATGCTCAAGTACCTTTTCAGCCTCTTCAAATCGAATCCCGTTAGGGCGGTCTTTCATTTTCTGGATCAACTTATCTATCCTAGCCATGTCTCACCTCCTACATATATAGTACCATATATAGTACCAAAATACAAGAGGGTAATGGAAAAATATTCTGAGTTTAATAAGAACGTGTGTTTGTATATAATAGTAACAAAGGAGTGATCGCTTTGTTACCAGACATCGAACGCAAACTACTGCGGATACTGTACAACTATTCAGCAGGCCGTAGACGCTTACCAACGATGAAGGAACTTGAGATAAAGACAGGAAGGAGTACAGAGGACATTAAAGCGGGACTGTTGGCTTTGGAACAAGACAACTATATTGTATGGGAAGATAAGACAGACACACGCCATATCGTAATCACAGAGGGCTGGGACAGGGACCCGAAGATTGCCACACCACCAACGCCGCCTGGAGCTGCAAATAGGTATTTTACAGAACATTAAAACCCCGGATTGCTCCGGGGTTCAGATTGTCGAGAAACCCTGTCTTTGGAGACGAGG
>NZ_ASSB01000260.1:0-10020 GCF_000520755.1 Paenibacillus sp. 1-18 | reverse complement strand
GTATTCATGAACCCCAAAGGGGTTGTCTGCTGAAATCCCTCTTTGATATCCTTCCCGCAGACCTAGGCTCCAGCAGGAGCAGTAGCTTGAATATTATGTTATCTGATTCCGTTGCCTTCTTTGTGCTTACTTTCATTATCCTCTGTATTTTTCTTCCATTGCCTTCTTAAACAACTCGATGGGATACTCGTATTTTATAGCTTTATAGATGAATCGGTTATTCCATTGATTTCTTTCTATTCCTTCAACAAATTCTCGCTCTATGATTTTCATCGTATAGATAATTTCATTTAATGTTCCTATCACACTTCGATTATTAGTAGTTGTGATAATCATACCTTCATTTTCTTCGATATACCTGCTGATTACTTTTTCTTCGATTTCCTCACTCATTAAATAATTTCTTAGTTCTTTAACGAATAACTCTTCTACATTTTTTAATTGTGCCTTTTTAACTCCTATGATCGTTAAACTTAATCTTGATAAGTCATTCATGAATACGATTGTTTTTCTTCTATTCAAAGTGAACATATTGGCATGCCATGTATTTAACGGAACAGATATATCTGTTTTTTGTACTTTACAATCCATTTCTTTTAGCAGTTTTTGTGTCGCTCTTATAACGTACATTATTGTTCTCCTTGTTATTGATTTACAGGTTTGCAATGGTTTCAGATAACGTTCTCTGCATTCACGAACATTCACTGACTAAGTGCGCATGCGCACTTAGTCAGTGCAATGTTGTCCGCCTGAGTCACATCCTCGATATCCCTCGGTGCGGACCAAGGGACGGCTTGCCGGCCCACAGCGTCGAATGCGATGTTATGAGATGTCCCAGCCTCCGTAGCTTAACTTACAAAAGTTCTTTTTTTATCTTATATATCCTACAATTTTATTTATTTTTTCTAAATCATATGGTTTTATCTTTAAAGATGTCTGTGGTTTCCCAGTTCCTCCATATACATATTCGAATCGATTAAGTTGGCTGTCTATTATTATTGGAAGTTCAAAATTGATTAATGATACACTTCCGATCTTACTTCCAGTTACTTGTTCTACTTCTTTCGGTGAGGCAAGTTTGATCTGATCTACTAATAATTTCTCCCTAAGTATTTCAAAATCAACCCTTCCATAATCCCCTGAAATTATTAAACCAAAAAATCCTTTCTCTGTCTTTAAAATTAGTGTTGGAGCTGTTTGTCCGATCTCTATTCCAAAATATTCAGCACCTTCCTGAGCAGTATTAATCTGTGCAGTGTGTTGAATGATCTCGTAATCAACATTGTGTTCACTTAAAATAGAAACTAATTTATCCATAAACTCACTTCTTTCAAATAGTTTAAAATTGGTCTTATATAGTTTTTCTGGGATTTCTCATAACGTTCTCGTATTCATGAACCCCGAAGGGGTTGTCTGCTGAAATGCCTCTCCGAAATTCATCCCGCAGACCTAGGCTCCGAAGGAGCCGCAGCTTGAATATTATGTTATACGCTGTACCTAACTTCTCTGATATCCGTTCACTTCAACTTCTATGCTTGTATATCTTATCCAATGATCTATAATTTTCTTTATCAAAAATCATTATTGGCACGTTATCTATCCATTCAATCCCTGTCTCTAAAAATCCCTCCTTATCTATCACTTCTTTAGGACTATTCTTATCTATTCCTATTCGATTCCACTTTATATAATTATTTATGGTTTCTACTTCTGCAACGACGACTGTACATGATAAATCACAGTCATCTGGACACATTAATATAGGTAATATCTTCGTTTCATCCATCGAATCATATAGATGCTCTACTAATTTAGACTCTTCATCTAAATTCATCCAATCAACGATCATTGGGATTAGACCTAGCATGTAATCATTCTGATAGTATGCATTCATAAAATGATCCAAAGGTTTTCCATCTATTAGTATGGTTGGATGAGCATCTTTTAGGTAATTACTATTCTGATTCTCAACTGATATTTTTGTTATAATTTCTTTCATCCCAGAAATCCTCTCAGTTATTGTATCTTAGTCTTGGTATTGCGTATAACGTTTGGCATTCCTGACGTTCAAGCAGCTTAAGTGACCAAAGGGAGCGGGTCGTCAGACTTAGCTGGTTGAATGTATCGCCTGAATAACCCCCTTGGAAATCCTTCTTAGCGATCAAGGACGAATGTCCGCAGTAGGAATGCTGTGTTATCCGGAGGACTCGACTTCTCGACTAATCTATAGAGTTTTTTTATTCGCTCGAATTACTAACAGAGCTTCCCTCAAGTTATCTGCTACATCTCTTCTATTTAGCAATTCATAACTATCCCTATCTACAATTAATTCGTAATCTAATGCACCACAAAGCATGTTGATTCGCCCATAGCCTGGTGCCATGGGAATAGCATTACTCTTACCAGGCGCCGCATGTTTAGCCATATTAATTCTATATAATTCAATCATTCGATATACCGGTTCTAATTGACCCCAACAATATTCAACCTCATCCCTGAATGACTGATCATCTCGATATTTCTCAAGTTGTTTCCTTCGATCTTGTAAAGTTATGTTCATATAATCATCAGAATTTAGCGATTTTAATTTAAGATCAATCCCTCCGTTTTTGTGGAGCTTAGAGAATTCGTACTTTCTGTCTCGCCATAAACGTAAAACTTCATATAATGCGAAAATCCACATCTGAGAGAATGCTCCTACAGTCATGGCTTCAAATGATGGGGTTCTCTCTTTCTCGATATACGTTTCCAGTAGACTATACTCATATTGAGTAATGTCGGGATCAGTAATACCGATATTCATCGCTTGCATTCCAAGAAATAAATCATCTCTGTAAAAAGGGAGGAATCTAAAATCATTACCTATAATTGAAAAATCAATTTCTTCAAGTGCTAAATAGTCTCCACCATGCCTAATAATTACTTCTTTCATTAAAGATCGCTCCTTCGATTATGTATTTCTATTCTAAATTTAGATTTTCGAGTATTTCGGATAACGTCTTATTTACGAACTTCCGAAAGAATACTCTCTTCGTCATATTCACGAACTTCGTGAATCCTGCACTTTTCTCCTTATTCTCACACTTTCTGCGCTTCAATCCTCCAGCCCGCCTATCCGATCCAAAGGACTTTGAATCCGTCCAATGTCCCGCTTGCTCACGTGTGTATACCGCTCCGTTGTTCGCACATTCTGATGCCCCAGCAGTTCCTGAATATAACGAAGATCAATCCCATTCTCCAGCAAGTGGGTCGCAAAGGAATGCCTTAGCGAATGTATGCTCAGCTGTTTACGAATGCCCGCTTCAGCCAGCGCTTTTTCAAACACTTTCTGCGCTGAACGTTCCGTCAGGTGGCGGCCTTCCCTCTGCCCTGGAAACAGCCAGTTTTCCGGCTGCTTCGCCCCTATGTATTGCTCGACCACCGCAAAAGCCGCTTCGGAGAGCAGCGTTTGCCGATCCTTCCTACCCTTTCCCTGACGGACTTTCAGCACTTTCCGTTCCCGATCGCAGTCTTCGAGACGCAACCTCACCACTTCGCTTACCCGCAGCCCGGATGTATACGTCAGGTATAGAATAGCCCGATGCTTCGGATTTTTCACTGCTTTCAACAGACGCATGACCTCATTCAGGGACAGCACATCCGGCAGTCTACTCACTTTTTTCGGACGAACATAGGCGGAGGATTTGGGCTGCTTTAGCACATGGCGAAAGTAAAATTTCAGCGCGCTGATCGCTTGGTTAACATAGGCGTGCGAAAGGCCTTTTTCGAGCAGCGCCAGCGCATATTTTTGCACCACCGCATCATTTATACTTGCTTCGGTCCCTTGCAAATCGGCGAAAAAGCGTTCCGTTTGCGATATGTAAGCTTTAATTGTCTTGCTGCTGTAACCCCTTGCCACCAATGCATCACGCAATTCTTTCCGCCGATCCGGGTTCCATTCACCTCGCTCCGAAGAAGAAAGAACCGCATTGGCCTGAGCGCCCCGCCGATCCAGCCATTCCCGGATGTACGGCAGCTCTTTATTCAAGCGCTCGTCCCATTCGAACTCGCAGCTCCGATACGCTTCCAATAGGCTTTCTACAGCCGCGATGCTGTACGGAATCGTCCAGATTTTTTCGTCCGGAACCCATTTTCTGCCCGGTATGGACCGAATCCCTTCTCGCTCCTTGACTCCGTATCGCTCCAACCGTACGCCAATCGTTTTTTCATCCCGATAAAGTAGGTTAATCTTCATCTCGTTGCCTCCTTAGTATATCAGTCGTTCAAAAAATTGGAAATCCAATTTTGAAAAAAAATGGGCCTTAAGATGGAGATTCATCATAAGGCCCTGATTCTTTCGGAGCAAATGATTGGTGCGTTAAGCCCAATTTTCAGATCATAAAATGCCTTAACTTTACTTGTCCAGTTCCTCCGTCACATCATCCCATAGCACCGCCACCTTCTCCAACAGATACCCCGGCTTCAGGTTCATAGGTATCCTTTTGGAACTCCTTCTCCTCGACGCAGAAACAAAAGAAGAGGCACAAGCCCATTTCCTCGTTTCTGCCGAGGACGCAGATTTCCAGCGTTTTGATCCCTACTGTACGCGCTGCCTTTATCCGACGTTCCGATCCTGCTCTTCCGTGCGTCGCCTCTCTTCGCAGCGTCAGCCGCCTCGGGCGCCGTTTAAATTGCTGTTAAAATAGGATACGAAAAGGTAAAAAGCCCGCGCTGGACGCGAGCTTTGCTGTAATACCAAAATCATGGCTATTCATGTTCCTCGACCTTAAACTGGCTCAATTCGTCTTGAAGCTTATTGGACAATTGGTTTAATTGTTTGGATAGTTCAGCAACCTGTTCGAAGCTCTCCAATTGTTCCTGCGTGCTGGCGCTAACCTCTTCGGTTGAGGCGGAATTCTCTTCCGTGGTAGAAGAGATGATCTCCAGCGCCTGCAAAATCTCATCTTTGTGCTTATGGACTTTAGAGGTATTGTTGCTGATCTGGATCATTCGCAATTTCAAATCTTCCAAATCCTTGTTAATGCTAAAGAACACTTGCTTGGTGTTCTCCACCGATCTGGCATTTTCTTCTGCAATTTTCAGACCGTGAGCTGTATGCTCCACCGATACGCTGGTTTTTTCTTCAATCACACGTACCTTTTTATAGATTTCCTGTGTCGCCAGCGCAGTCTGCTCAGCCAGCTTGCGAACCTCCCCGGCAACAACGGCAAACCCTTTGCCCTGTTCTCCTGCACGCGCAGCTTCAATGGAAGCATTGAGCGCCAGCAGGTTAGTCTGTGTTGCAATTTGATTGACCGTGTCCACGATACTCGAAATCTCATGACGGCTCAGATCAATATCCTGAATAATAGACGACATCGCTTGTGTGGAATTGTGATTTTCTTGCGCCCATTTAGATAACTGATCAACTACAGCCAGCCCCTGTCCGCTTTGCTCGGCAGAGATTTGCACCATCGTTTCTATGGCCTTGGCATCATTGGCTATTTCGTCAATTTGACCGGATAATGCTCCGGTTTTTTGTAAAATATTTTCCGTTTCGATGGACTGATAATTTGTCGCATTGGCGATCTCATTGATCGCTGTCGCTGTATCGTTCATCGTTATCGCCGTTCTGGAAGAAATGGATTGCAGATCGTGAGAAGACTGATTCAAGACTTGAGCAGAGCCGCCCACCATTTGAAGCATTCCTTGAATTTTTTGAACCATATTGTATATTCCCTGAGAAATTTGCCCGATTTCATTGCTGGAATGTGTATCAAACTGAACCGTTAAATCACCATCTTCAATCAGCTTGATTTTTGCGAGCAACTTCGGTATTGATCTCAACAGATAGCGGAGCGTTATATAACAAATCAAAACCAGCAGGATTGTGGCTGCGGCAAAACCGCCAATGGTAAGCCAGGTAAAGGCTTTTAATTCTGAGAGTGCCTCTTGTTCAGAAATGGTTAAGCCTACGGACCACCCGGTATCTTTACTGGTTGCATACCCGATATAACGAGGTTCTCCATTATCATTAATCAGTTGTACTCCGGACTCGCCAGCAATCATTTTCTTTCCGATCTCCCCAAGATCCCCTGTGCTTTCGTTAATCTTTTCTTTCAGCACTTTATTCTGATCGGGATGATATAAAATATCGCCCGTTTTGGATGCAAGAATCGAATAACCTGAGCTTCCGAGCGAATAGCTTCGCATAACGGCAGGGATGTCTTTGAAAGCAATATCAACCGCAGCAAATCCGATTAATTGGTTACTGCTATCTTTGATCGGATAAAAAATGCCCATGAGCACATTACCCGAATTGACGTCCTTATAGGGTTCTGAGTAGTATAAACCGTCTGCTTCAACAGCTGGCTTGAAGTATGGGCGTGTATGGATATCGAAATCCGGTTTAGAAGCAACACCATCATTCTGTAGAAAGAAGCCTTTACCAGATATTCCTGCAATCCAGGCGTCAGCAAAAGATGGCTCTGCCTTGACAATGGCTGCCAGAGTCGCTACTGTTTCCGCAGCGTAAGGAGAAGTTTTCACCATTTCTGCCGATGGGGTGGTTTCTAAATATTGCTCAAAAAGGTTGTTCGTTGACATTTGTTTGACAAGTGATCCCTTTTCCTTAAACAACGCATCGAATTGAGTGACAATGGCCTGCGTCTTGGTCTGGAGCATGGCCTCTTGCTGCTTGATAAGTATGCTTTGCGTACTCGCAAACATGAACGTCCCCAAGGTTGCAAAGACGACAACGATAATGACTAACAACACAATGGCCAATGTGTTCGCGATACTGGATGATTTGATTGCGCGCTTTTTAATATTTTGTGACATGCTGCCATCTCCCCGAGGAATATTGAGCGAAAAGCTCTTAGATAATATGTCGGAAGTTTGTAGTTGTTTTAATAGGTTTTTAATGTACACAATTTTTGCTATCTTTGTCTGACTGCCGGTGCTCCAGGCGTATCCGCTGCTCTTATGTGATTAGCTATGGGGAGAATTCAGGTGGTGACTCGCGTGGAATGGGCTGAGAATACAGAGAAAAGCCCGCGGGAGACGCGGGCTTTTTATGCTGCCGTTGTAGAGGCTATGCCAATTATAAACCGGACGGAATATCGGCCAAGCTCATTTCAAAATCGCCGTAATAGCATGATCAACCAGCGCTTTTGACGAGATAGGACCGCCAAACGTCCATGTCTTGCTATCCAATGCATAGGTGCGTTTTTCTTTGACGAAATTCAGACCGTTCCAGACCGAGTTATGTTTCAGCGCTGCGCCGAAAACATCGTCGTCCGGCTGTACAATATAGATAAAGTTGCTGTCCTGAACGGCAGATAGAGCTTCAATGCCTACAGTTGAAAAACCATACGCTTCAAGTTTGGCTGGCTTCCAATCGTTAATCAGCCCGATCTTCGCTAGTGTCCCCGCGACGACCGAATTATCCGAAAACATGCGCAGACTGGCTGCATTTTGATAAGTGAACGCCTGTGTCAAAATGTAGTGGAAGTCCGCTTTACCAGCAGCGGCGAGCTTTTCTTTGGCATCCACATAATGCTGATCCAGCTCCTTCAACACCTGCTTTGCTTTGTCTTCTTTTCCAAGAGCGACCGCGATGTTGTTGAAAATCTCTACCATTTTGTCATAATCGTAGCCCTTGCCGTTATTCAGACTATATTCGACTGTCGGTGCAATGGCTTTCAGTTGATCATAGATCGCTGCATTTCCATCAACATTGGAAATAATCAGATCCGGCTTCAATGCAGCAATCGCCTCCAGATTGGGCTCGTCGCGTGTTCCGACATCGGTCACGCTGCTATCCAAAGCCGCCTCCGAAGACACATATTGCTTGTATCCGGCATTATCCGCATTACCTACAGGCTGAACACCCAGCGCAACCATATCCTCCGTAAATGTCCATTCCAACACAACGACACGCTTTGCTGGACTATCAAGTGTGATCTCGCCACGATTATGCTTTACTTTCACAGGACCAGTCGCTTCGGCTGGTGTGCTGTCCGAAGTTGCCGTCTGACTCGAATCCGATGTATTGTTGCCCGTTCCGCAGCCTGCCAAAACAAGTGCAAACACCAGCAACATTACAATCCCGCTCAAACCTTTTTTCATAGAACATATTCTCCTCGTGTATGTACATTTTATAGATAATGATAATCATTATCGTTTTTTTGGATTATGACGGAGAAATGTAATTTTGTCAATGATAGAAGGTAGTACAGAACGCTCAACGGGAACCCAGATATAGCGGAAAATGATTTTAATCAGCCTGGCTCTCACTCAGCAGCAGAGATATCTTTTATAAATATTTTAAAAGCCTGGACGAACTGGTTTTTGAAGTAGCTATAATCATGCCCAAAAATTTCTCCTTCAACTGTTATCCCAATTGCATGGTGGTGATGCAGGTATCGTCGTTCTCAAACGTGGAGATTTGGGATTTTGCAGTTTTTCCTTTATGCTCGACCGTAACGCTATAGGTTTTGTCACGCGGTAGCCATAGATCAATAAATCCATTGGACTGGGATTTTACTAAGGCTTTATTCATGACTGAATTCCCAGCGGAATCATGAATCGTTACATTGAACTCTTTATCCTTCATTTCGCCTTGACAACCGGTCAGGCTATGGGTTGCACAAGGGTGGGTCTGTTCCGTATATGGTGCTATCGAAACAAAAAACTCGTTAGCAGGTAAATCGTAGGTCTTTGTTGTGGTAGCATCCTCCGATACGCTCAACTGACTGGATGTGATGGAAGCAGACTGGGCCGTTGCCTTTCTTGTACTGAAATCATGCACCAATTGCTTGATATTTGACACTCCCTGGTTGCCAGCTTCTTCTCTCTGGGCATTTCCTGCAATCAGATATGTCCCTATGGCGACCACAACTAACCCAGTAGCTATTCCAGTAGTTATTAAGGTTATTTTTTTCATCTTGAGTTCATCTCCTTGTCCCTTTTTTTATTATTATAAAGGAGAGCACATCATGATAGGCAGGATGAACGCTTAATGTCACCATATGCTCACATTCATCTCTGGTACAGGTCAAAAATTGAGCAATAGGCGGTTTTCTCTCCCGAACCGATGATGCCCAGCGTCTCATTTCTACTCAGTTATTGGGGATTGATTTCACTCTGTTTCTTGTGAAAAATCCTGCACTTCACACAACCACACCATGTGATCTCCATCCTTGCCCCAGTAATCCTTCGCAATGATGTAGGGTACCCCGAATTTCCGCAGCCATTTAGTCTGAGCTATTTTGAAGCCGCTATCCAGGCAAAAATGCGTAACTTCCATTTCCTTCAGCCTGGTCATCAAAGCTCGAATTAACGCCGAGCCTACCCCTTGTCCCTGATAAGCGGGCAGCACATATAAGCTTCCCAATGTCCCTACATGCCCGAGTTCATCGTTGGTGCACTTCCTGATATCTTCTCCGCAGGGGCCATAAGAGATCGTTCCAACGACGTTATGGTTATGTTTGGCCATTAGAAAAAACAAGTCTGAATTCGAAGCTGACAAAGATGCTCGCAGCAACTGTTTTTTGTGCTCAATCTCATGCTGCATGTCGTCGATTAAGGCTTCCAGACCCTCCTGTTCAAATGCCGCAGTTATGGAGCTTTCAAAAACGACATCTGCCGCCTCCAGATCCGAAGGAACAGCGGGTTGAATACTGAACTGTTTTTTCATACTGTCAAAACTCCTGGAACTCATATTCATCCTTCATTCAGGCTCTTTTCGGCCTTCTTCCATAATGCCTCAGTAAGTTCATCAATCGTCTCCTTCATCGAAAGCTTTTCACGCCAATGGCCCGGAATTCCACTTTGCCCGTAATAAGCCCCGGCAATCTGTCCGTACACCGCTCCGGTTGTATCGGCATCATCTCCAAGGTTTACTGCCAGCAGTGCCCCATTTTCAAATGAAGTTGAATGATGAAATGCCCACAACGCAGCCTCGAGGGAACGAATGACATAACCGGTTCCCTGTATTTCGGGCGGCTCCTTATGGCGGTAAGATCCCTGGATGATTTC
>NZ_ASSB01000259.1:0-25735 GCF_000520755.1 Paenibacillus sp. 1-18 | reverse complement strand
TGTCGAGAAAGTCCGTTGGACTTTCTCGACACTCTGGAGCTTTCCATAGGGAAAGCTTCTTTTTTTGTACATCATGAGACAAGTATTACAGCTAAAAATGGAAATATCACTTATTGTAAGTGTGAGATTGTAAAAAAAGGAGGATTTCTGTGAAAAAATCATATATCGCCGGGTTAAGTGTCATTGTATTGCTTCTCATTGCTATCGCTATTTCAGCTGTAGTTAAATTTCAGAACCTGGAGCAGGTTGTTCAGCAGAAAGACAAAGAGATTCAAGCGAGTAAAAGCAATTACCCCGAAATATATGACCGCCTGAATGCGGTTACATTTGATGGCTTTAAAAGCTTGATTCAGCAGGATCAAAGTGTATTTGTCTACGTCGGTAGACCTAGCTGTGGTGACTGCAACCGTTTTGAGCCTAAGTTTAATAAGATGATTGAACAGTATCATTTAGGCTCCAAAATTACATTTTTTAATGTTCATAAAATTCATGAAGACAAGTCCCAATGGAATAAATTCAAAGCGGATTACAACGTAAAATACACCCCCACGATTGCAGAATTCAAACAGGGCAAGCTGGTTGATAAAATAGAATGGACGCCTGAAAGAGACCTCAGTACGGATGCCGTCAAAGAATGGCTGATTTCCAAGAAGCTTATCTTATAAGCCTTGTGCTTCGTACACATGATGGTATCCGCATGAGCTGCTAGATGCGGAAAAAAGGTATTCATGCGCCCAAAGCATGAATACCTTTTTTTTGAAAAAAACACATATCTTCCATTAAATAGAAAGTAGGTCTTCCCCCTCCTTTACTACCTTCTCATTACCTATACATTTACTCTCTGGTCCCTAATTGCAAGCAATCATAGGGTATGAGTGTCCATCGGATCGGGAAACTCGTATCGACTAATATCTGTTTCCGATACGATATGTCCGATCTGTGACTCGATGAATTCCAAATCTCCCTCTATTGCCCCTATAAAATGCTTTGCACCGGGCTCTACAACGATGACCTCACCGGGACTGACCCTTTGTGTCACGCCATTGATACATACGCTTCCGATTCCTGAGACGATGGTCCAAACTTCTTTTCGGAAATGATGCTCATGATAGCTAATAAATCTTCCAGCCGAAATGACGACTCGTTTGGTCACTGTCTGCAGTCCGCTTGCCGCCTGTTGATGAGATAATACAGTTTGCTTTCCCCAGAAGCGCTCCTCAAAACGCGGACCGATTTCAATTTCTGCCACCATATCCTTAATGCCTGTAGAAGATTGTCGATCTGTAACCAGTACGCCATCCGGCCCGGCAACGACGATAATGTCCGGAACATTCCAGATGCTGACCGGAATCTCCAGTTCATTGATAATATGCGAGTCATGTGAAGCTTCCGAAATATAGCCAGGGCCGCTCAGTTCTGAGCTCATCTCCCGTACCAACGAATCCCAGGTGCCCAAATCCCTCCACTCTCCATGGTATGGAAGCACAGAGAGCTTACGTGTCTGCTCTACTACTGCAATATCGAAGCTCGTTTTGGGCAAGTCTGCATAATTTATCGAAAGAGATTCATAGTCTGCCGGTAAACCCTTTTGCTCTAGTATATCCAACAAAAAACCAAGTCTGAAAGCAAACACCCCGCAATTCCACAACGCCCCTTCACGGATCAACGCTTCCGAACGAATGAGATCCGGCTTTTCTACAAATGAGCTAACTCTATAAAATGGCTGGTCAAGCGAAGGAGAGGACGAAGGTACAATATACCCGTATTTATCTGAAGGCTCGGTCGGAGCCGCTCCCATCAGTGCGATATCACTTCCCGATTGCTCTAAAATAGCAGGAAGCCTGCGCAAAAGCTCAAAAAATTCATCTCCCGCATATCCGTCCACCGGCATAACCCCTACGATTTCGTCGCGTGCAGCACCTGCAACGTCATGCAAGTAGGCCGTAGCCAGTGAAATGGCTGGGAAGGTATCGCGCTGAGTCGGTTCCTCTATAACCACAGCATCTCCGCCAATCTGCCCCCGAATCAGCTCGGCCTGAGTCCCACTCGTTGAGAAATAGGCCTCATCAGCCAATTTCGCTTCATCTAATTGCCGCCATATCCGTTGCAACATGCTTTCGGGCCGCTCGTCATGACGCAGGATGGAAAGAAACTGCTTGGGACGGTTCACATTGGATAAGGGCCAAAGACGCTTACCAGAACCCCCAGATAATAAGATCATTCGCAAAGACGCAACCTTCTTTCTCTAAATTAAAATTTTTTCTTCTAAATTAGGACTGTTCATTTTTCGTATTTCTGCCGAATACATAAGTATGTATTATTGCGGTAAATACGTAATTATGCAATGTTATTGTATCTTTATCTATACAGGAGATGTCAGTTATGCCCATAAAAATACTCATTATTGAAGATCAAAAAAGTTTGGCAGATATGATTGCTCTTCATCTTCAGGAGGAAGGTTATCATACCGAACTTATCTATGATTGTAAATTTGCCATTCCTGCACTTATGCGTTTAAAGCCGGATATTATTGTGACCTCTCTGATGTTTTCTGGTAAAGTCGAATGTGCGATAATCGGCCAAATCCGTCAATTTACAACGGTCCCTATGCTGGTCATCTCTAATAACACCCTGCTGAATATAAGAATAAAGGCTCTGGATGACGGAGCGGATGACTTTTTATGCAAGCCCTTCAGTCTGAGAGAGTTAAATGCCCGCATCAGAGCCTTACTGCGTCGCAGCGGCAGCAATATGCTTACCGAATCGCAAACGATAACCCAAAAGATTAAAAAGGTAAGGGTCTGGGTAAATGATTACCGTCATAGCCTGTTAGTCGATGACCAAGAAATTGAAGTTACTCAAATCGAATTTTCCATTATAAAAGAGATGTCTTCCAATCCAGGAAAAGTCTTTACCCGCAGCGAGCTGATGGACCGGATCAAAGGCGGTGATGGCGCTTATCTGGATCGTACCATCGACGTACATATTTCCAGCCTTCGCAAAAAAATAGAACGTGACCCTAAAAATCCTCAGCATATCCGCACAGTCTGGGGCAGAGGCTACAAGTACGAAATATAGCCTCATTATGCTCCCAGTCCCCCTCTGAGCAGCTTGCTTCTTATGGAAGCTTTCGCTTTTTCCATCGCCGATAAGGAAGAAAACAAGCTGCTCCACCGAGTATCCCGATGAAGAACAGTACCCACCCGAAACGATAAGCCGAAGCCAAAATAACGATAACCTTTCCGTTGCCATTGCCACTGGTAATGAATCCGGTAGTCACGCCGTTCACAGACAGACGGGCACGCTGATGTTCGCTTCCCAGCCTAAACTCCCAAAGCGGGTTGGGTGACTCGGTCTCCCGGATCAGCACCTCCTGATGCGTCGGGTTATATAGCGTAAAGCTGCGCTCCATGGAGTTTTCACGAGTAGCCTGAATGCTTTCCGAAGCATATGGAGCTACAAAAAAGGTTTCCATATCCGTTCCCTCAAACAACGTAAATTGGTCCACTGTAATCATCGCTCGATAAGGGATGATGGAGTAGTTCTTCATTTGAAACAAGCCTGGCTGCTTCTTATTCGCATGTGCCAAAATCTGAAACTGCATAAAGGAGGTCTCTGCCGGAGCCTTCACAATCTGATCATAATGATTCCATTTCTCCTTATCTCTCTCCTCCACCTCGTCAATATAGGAGGTTTGGAGAATTTGGGAGGCTTTATTCAAAAAAATGACCTTCATATGCCGACTTCCAATTTGCTCTGACCGCGCATCCAACTGCACGGCATACTCTTGTAGTGGCTGAGCCTTCATTTTCCGGGACGCATAAATATTCCAGTCACAGGAATAGCTTGGTGCATAACGTATGGATAGCCCCTTGGCTGACAAAGCCAGATTCGTCTGTCCGGGCCGAATATCCGCCACACAGCCTACATCGGTACTTAAGGATTCCGTCGTATCCTCCTCAGGTATCACGGTCACTTCCTGCCCAGCCATCCGATGGATATCATCAAAACTACTCAAAGACGGAACCTGACTATCCAGCACAAGTGTTAGGCGATACATTCCCTTGGGTAAGAACAAATTCCTAAATTCTACTCGTCCGTATTCGTTCAGCAGACCGGGGACATGAATGATTTGTTTGGAGAAGCCATCCTGATTGGGCACCGTTTCAATAACCTGATTTTCGGATGAAGAGGTGGTAGGCAATCGCTTATAAGCCTCACCTGTACGAATCGTTCGAGTCAGCACCTCTCCTGTCTCCTGGTTCGTCCATTTCATCGTCAGTGCCCCATGATACCCGGAGGGTAAATCAGCCAGAATAGCTGTGGAGTAAGTGCCTGTTTTGGCGACTTCTACATCCCTGCTTAATGAACCTTTCTGAAAACTGATACCCCGCCCCATACTGAGTCGTGGTAGAGCGCGTTCTGTCTGCACATTCCCTTCGACATTAAAATCGTTCTCTGCCTCCAAGGTGAAAAAGAGCTTGCCCCGCTTCAACGCCTGCTCTACCGGAAAAGATAGCTTATCCAGCTGATCTGCAGGTACAATCGCAAATTGATTGACCGCATTAAAGCCTTGCAGGTTAGTAACCGTGATCGGGGTATCCCCTTTGGGGAAGGCATGCTCTCCCAAATCGACCCATTTGAATTGGTTCAAGCCCTCATCCTGGGTTTTAATGTTAGCCACTCCGTCCGGGAGTGCGACTTGCAATTTTCCGCCTGCCTTATTTAAAAACACTCTGGCATACACATGCGAGGCTTGCGGTTGATCCAGCTTTTTATGCATTGTAAATGAGTTGGGCTTGCTGTATTTGCCCAAATCACGTAGCTGGATATCATGAATCCACCAATAATTTTTTTGCTGTGGACGTTGCAGGGTTAACAAATCCATTCGCATCCAATAGCTGCCGGGTGGCGACACATATTCCCCGTAAAATTTTACACCGTCAAAATTATATCCCTCTGAAGGCGCCACGACATAGCTAACCCCCAGCTCACGCATTTGCTTATCGTAAAACCGCATTTTTACATGCATTTTGTTCGTCCCGCGACCGGATACGGTGATTTGGAACTGATACGGATTATTTTCCTTGGCTTCCAGCAACCCGGACCTGGCGACCTGCCATATATTGCTCGGATCTCCCTTCATAATCTCGCCGTGCAGTGTCGGTACATCATTCAATTCCTCACGGGGATTAGCCTGCACACTGAACAACTGCGGATTATCCGGCTTGAAAAAGGTTTCGGTCTTCAGCATAGAGTCAAAATCCACGACCGTGTTCCCCTTAATGCCGCTCATCTGATAAGGAGCCACATCCAGCTTTTTACTGGCAAAGGTGACCGCAATCCCTGCATCCATTTCCATATCGAACGGAAAGTTTCGTATGCCTTGGGAGGATAAATACCACAGCCAGTCGTTGGTCGAGGCAAAGGTTTTGGACCATTTCAAAAACGCATTGCCATCCTCAATCGCATCAAAAGGCCGCAAGTAATCCTCTGCCGGAAGCTGTGACAACAGCAAATCATTAAAGGAGGCTGCTTCTACATAATCCCCTTTGTTGACTGTCTGAATAGTGTTTAACTCTGGCTTTAACGTACTGAACAATACTCCAAAGCGACTAAAATCAAAGCCGGGCAGATGACTATAGCTCTCCAATCGGCTAAACCCGTAAGGTGTCACAATTTTACTCGCCAGGATGTTCATATAGGGTGGTGCCTGATCCAGATTAAAAATGGAAAAGATCCCGTTTTTATAGGTACGTTTCAATCCTATCTGACCTTCCAGCTGAGACAGATGAAATTCCTGACGCTTCTCCTGGCCCATATATTCATCATGGTAGACCAACTGGTTAACCCCAAAGGTAGAGAACAGCCAGCCCAACCGGGAGCTTAGCCCATTGTCCATGACATACTGCAGAAAATTCATATAGTATGTAATCGCGGGATCATTCCCCTCATGATGGAAGATGGTGTTTTTAGGAGAAGAGTAGACCTGGAAATCCCCGGTTGCCTTCTCATTTGCAGTCTTCCCTTTATTCCATCTGGGTGTGGCTACTCCGTTATAGCTTTGAATCATATTGTCGGCTATCGGAAAATATAATGCCTTGCTGTCAAAACGATCCGGGTCTGTCAGCTTTTCAGCCATTTGGCTATAATCCTTGGGCACTTGAACCGGCTTGTAATACCCCTCAATGAACTGGGTGCGCAGGGGAGCAAAATACACCCCCAGACACAAGACGACGATAACCACCGCCAGCTTTTTATACACACGCTGCAACGGAGATGAACCGAACCATTCCATAAACTGAATCACGCCAAAGGTCAGCAGCACCCCAAAGTTAAGAGCGATTAGACCAATAAATTTGTTGGGGTCACGGAAAACCGAACCAATCACAGGCGTTTTCGTAACCAAAATGACGAACCATTGGGCAATGGATGGGAACGTCGTCCCGGTAGCTGCGACCAGAAACAGCACCGTAAGCAATGAAAAAATCAAAATGATCGGATTTTTATGTGAACGAGTCACCATCGCATAACCGATCAATAGCAGCAAAAATCCCCCTCCGACATAAAATAGGGCAGGCAGTGAGGAAAAGGAAAACATAGGCCACCAATAGCTCAATAAATAACCCACATTATCTAAACTGCTGTTACGGCTGAACAGAGACAACGTATCCACGACGTTGATATTGTGCTGAGACGCTTGAGCGTCCATCAGCATGCTGCCGACATACAGGGACAACCAATAAAAGCTGAGTAGTCCAAAAAATACGCCAAAAATAATCCCTTTACGCAAAAAATTGCCGTATAACGGCTGTAAATAGGTGCGTCCGGCCTTACGGTGGGTCCAGGTCAGCTTGATCAATAGCAGCATGGTGAACAAGCCGAAATAGATCATCCCGAAGAAAAAATAATGAATGGCCGCAGCACTAACGGTGAATACCGCAGCCAACAGGAACAGGTCGATCCAGTTCCGCTGATACAGCTTGTGGGGATGATAGTTTTTAATTTGTTGAATTTGAAATTTGGGATCAGCCGCACTGAAAAAGAATCTCAGCATTAGCGGAAACAAGCTATATCCACAGAGCAGATAAATATGCTGGATGCGGAAAATAACCCACGGATTCAGTGCATAAAACAACGAGCCGACCATAATGGCAAAAATACGGGTTTTTGTAAATCTTGGTGAATAATACACACTGACCAGCCGCTTGGCAAAGGCATACATCGAGAACGCCGAAGTAAATAACAGACCCGTGATAAAAGATTTCAGCAAGACCGGCCCGCTCTCGTCAAATAACAGTGAAAGTCCATAGAAGGGCAAAATATACAGGATACGTGGAGCATTGAACAAGGTCGAGGTAGACCATCGTTCGTTCCATACCCCCGTTATTTCCTCCAGATACCGATGAGAGGTGGCTCCAAAGGCAATGTCACTAAACACAATTTGCCCTGGTCCATAGATGGGAGCAAGATATGCAACAATGGCAATCAGCATCAACATCATTGCCGCCATATCATAGCGATAGCGAAATATCCATTTTTTCATGCTCAGCCCCCTCTCTTGAACTTCTCGTTATCTGTCGGTTATCTTTGGCTATCTTCTCAAGCGAACAATGGCCTGCAAGCCTTGATCCGTATTACGCAGCTTTAAACGTCCACCTATCGTCTTCAGGTATGCATCCATATGATACAGGCTGAAGGTATGCTCCTGCGAGCTCTGGGAATAATCCGGCTGAAAATAGCTCCAGCGCATTTTATCATCAATCCCACCGCCCGTGTCTTCAATAAGAATAATAATTTCTCCTTCTTCAAGCCGTGAACTCACCTTGAGCATTTGAGACTTGTGCTTGGATCGAAACCCTGTTCGGCTTTGCTCCTGATTCTCTATCGGCTCTTCACCTTGACTCATGGCCTGCACTGCATTTTCCAGCAACCCCTGAATCGTTTTGTACAGCATCGGCGCTTGTGCTGCAATGGATGGAACAGGCTCTTGCCGCAAGATGACTTGAATGTTCTTCATGTTCAACGAACGGTTCGCCCATTTCAACGACTCGGACAATACCTCATTCATATCTGTGAAGCTAATCCCACTATTATCATGCATCTTTTCTTCCAGCTCATCGCGCAGGGTGCGTACTCCCGTTAGCAGCTCTCCCAGTGAGGACTCCTGTCTGAGACGGCCCTGGATGAAATTTTCATTCAACTCCCGGAAGTATTCCAGTTCCTCATGAGATGCTCCTTTTCCCTGGCTGGAAGCCGCTTCAAAGCGGTTGGCCAGATCATGATAGAAGCCCAGCAGCTTCAGATCATCACCGCCTGTCAGACGGGCAGTCTGCTCTTGCAGCTCCTGAAGCTGCTGCTCAATCGACTGCATTAACGGTAAATAATAGGTGTCCTGCTGTTCTCGCATATCCTCATCCCGCCGCTGGTCACGCACCTGGTTATTTACGATGGCATCCTTCACAACCCGTTTTCGGAACTGTATGAGCATGGCCCACAGCATCAGTAATAGCAGAGTCATAACCATCCACAACTGTTTGCGGAAAGAGCTGATGCGCTCCGCAATGTCCTGACTGACATCTTCAACCGATATGTAAAGCGCCTCTTCCCCAATGCGGCTGAACCCTATTCCATGTTTCTCACCGCTATCCTCAATGACGCCCGTATTGCCCTCCAGCAGCCTGCGGGTTTCGTTTGTAATATCCGTTCGGTTGATATCCGATGAATTGCGGGAAGCTACGACCTTAAATTGATTATTATAAAATAAAACCTTGTCCTGATCGACTGGTTTACTTTTAATGATTCCACTAAGCATATCAGCGTCAATCGTTCGTACCATAAAGCCGCCCATCTGAGCCCCTTGAATCCTGCATACCATATACTGAGCAGGCTGATGATCCTCTGTCACAAAGGGGCTTACGGCGCATCCGTTTTGCAGCCATTTAACCTGCTGCACCGCGCTCTTCATCTCACGATTTTCTCGTCCGGCAATCACATGATACTGCTCATCCAGCACATAAAAGGACCCGGTTTCACGTTTAAATCCCTCGGGGTATTGACGCTTCCCCTGATTCAGTATATCTCTGCCCAGACTGGATGACAGCTCCTTCAGTTCAGTCTGCCATACAGTGTAACGCTCAGTTATATTGGCGGACAGTTCCTGCACCTCATGCTGGAGCTGTTCATTTTGAATTTCTCCCAAGTGACTGCTGAATTGCCGTACGACAAACCATTGAAGCACAGCAGCCAGGAATACAATCACGCACAGAACGATCAGGTACAGGATCATCTTTTGCCAACCCGGTTTCAACAAAGCCCATTGCTTCATGCTCCCCTGTCCCCTCCATTTTGTTCAAGACGACCCAAAATGGCCTGCATTAGGCATTCTAGCTCGTAGCTGACCAGCGGCAGGCGTGCACACAGCAACCGGGGAGTCCGGCGCTGGAGTGCCGCAAACCTCACAGCGGTTTCCGGTGCCCCGTCCGTCAGCAAAATCAACTCGCAAGTTTTTGCGATATACAAGCGATCCAGCTCTTCTTCGCTATACTCCCGAAGATCGACCACATAAATATCATGACGATCATCCATGTGCTGAAGTGCGCTAGAGACAGTCAGGGTTATACCCGTATGTCGCACAGCATGATACTGATGAAGCAGACGCATGCCTTTTTCCCAAAGCGCATGTTCAGCCGAATCGAATCGTTCACAAAAAAGACGCAACGCCCGTTCTGCATTGACATCTTTCAAAAATGCCAAAACGCTGATATTATACATGTAGTTCCTCATTTCTTACTTCATGATTGGAGTTGCGCAGTTGCTTATGACACCCCAAAACATTCTATTTGTTGATGACAGCCCTATGGTTCTGTCCTTGCTAGAGCGGACTTTAACGCAAGAAACGTTCACCTTATATACCGCTCACACACCCAAAAAAGCCTTACAGGTGCTGGAACAACATCCCATTGATGTAGTGGTATCCGATCTGCTTATGCCTGGTCTGGACGGAATTACGTTCCTTCGTATCATTAAAAAGGACTATCCGCATATCGTACGGATCATTTTGTCAGGTCACCTGCATACGCAGTCTATTTTATCAGCGATCAATCAAGTCGGCGTGTTCCGCTTTTTGACGAAACCACTGGAGCTGGATAATGATACACTAAAAAAGAACCTGTACGAAGCACTGGATCAGGCCCGGTTCAATCGAAGCAGCCTGCATGCAGACCAAAATGTGGCTCACAGCTTGTCAGTATTTATTGACAGCATTCTGAATGCTCCGTATCGGCCTTATGTGCTGCTCAATGATCAGCATATCGTAACTGCTGTACACGCTGCGCTCGCTGATCCGTATCCTGTAGGCAGCTCACTTCGTCATCCTGACGGTGAAGGTATACAGTTAACCGCGCATTCACTGTATATACCGCATGAGGAGTCGGAATCTTCCGATCCCGACCTGTACACGCTGGATACGCTGACTGTAGGCCATTCATCCTTACGCCTTATCCGTCTTAGCGAGATCGCCTGAGTGACGGTTGCCGCCCTTTAACACGGCGGCAACCCCAACCACAGTCAGGCATGTATACATCCACAACATGCCCACGGTCAACAACGGGTGACGAATGTAGCTTTTCAAATTCCCCCATGTATACAGCACCGGACGGAAGAAGTACCAGCGTTCCAGTGCCTTTCGCAAGCCCCCCTCTTCGGATGACATCGTACGATCCATCACGGAAAAATAGTAGGCTTTTTTACGTAATATATCATGCAGATATACCTTTTTTTCATCATGATATACCCGTGTAAATACCGCCCGGCGAATGACTCCACCAGACTCTATATAGCGTAGGGTAGGCTGTATTTCTTCGAAGGCAATCTGCTCCGCATTAAAGCCGCCTGTCGATTCGTAAGCGCTCATTCGCCAGAAGCGTGCCGCTTCTATGGAGCGTTTTCCTAAGGTTTCACCTGCGTTGTTAATTACATTTCGCTCGAAGACTTTCACTTTGGAAAAAAAGTTGTCCGCCTCCGAATACGCCTCCTCAGGAACAACCAAGGCACCAATGTCCTGATGATCGTCAAAAAAGTCAATGCTCTGCTGGATCAAATGCTCGGCTAAAATCATATCGGAATCCAATACAAGCATGTATTCGGCACCCAAGCGTTCCGCTTCCTCGACCGCCCTGACCCTCGCAACTCCACGCTCCCCATGGGGAAGCTCCAATACCGTAACGGGTACTGAACTTCCTACCGACAGCGTACGAATCACCTCCACAGTCCGGTCATCCGAGCCATCATCGGCGATCACGATATGCAAGTCCTTGTAATTTTGCCCCATACAGCTTCGCAAACACGGCTCTATTGTCCGTTCATTATTGTATGTGGAGAAGAGAATGACCACTTTGTCCACTCTGTTCCGCCTCCTCTGTCCAATCTCCTATCAACTGCTCAAACGCAGCTGCTGTATGATCAAAATGAAATCTCAACGCATACTGATACGCCCGCTCACGAATGGCCATGTAGTCTTCGCCACCCTTCGCTGCTCTTTCCATCTGTTCAGATAAACCCCGGATGTCACCGTGAAAGCATAGATATCCGCTTTTCCCAAAATCTGTCGCATCCACCAAGCCTGGTGAATTGCTGACAATGCTGGGGGTTCCAACGGCTGCCGCTTCGGTAATCGTCAGGCCCCAGCCTTCACGCAGGGATGGAAATACAAGCGCGTGGGCACGGCTCATCAGCTCCAGCTTATGCTCTGCTGAAACGAATCCGAAAAAGGTAATATCCGCTTGGGATTGTCCTTGTTCATCCGGCTCTCCGTAAGTCAATCCATACCGCTTCATAATCGGCAATAATTGTTCTGCCACATACGTTTTATCGGTTTTTCCGACAATCCACAATATAGCCTGAGGGAATTTTTTCTTGAGCCGCCCAAAGGCTTCAACGACCAGATCAATCCCTTTATATTTCACAAAGCGCCCGGCGTACATAAAGGTCGGACTGGACTCCTTCGGTAAAAACCGTTCACGCGGCCAGTGGTCAAACTCAATGCCTTCCGGCAAGAGATGAAGACGATCCGGGTGAAAGCCCAGCTTAAGCAAATCATACCTGGTAGACGGGGAAACGGTGAGTGTACGGTCCGTGCGTGCCAGCTTAAGCATCAGCGGCTCCAGATGAAATCCGATCACATTTAGCGGAAATTTGGCATTTTCAAACCATATTTCCCTTGTTAGCTGGTGTATAAAAAAGATCCGCTTGGATGCCTCCACCCAAAAACGGGTAAAAAACTGGTGCGTATTCGCCTGATTAATGACATAATCAATATGCTTGCGGTGACGGCGATAATAACGCATGGCAAAATAAATCACGCTGTATATACTTCCTTTTCGAATATACGTAATTCCGTCTATGATTTCATGCTCGGGCAATCCCTCAAATTGGGGTGAAAAATGAATGAAGTGAAAGCGGCCTTGCTGTGAGCGTTTTAGCATCTCATGGGTGAAAACTTCTGCTCCTCCGCTTTTAGGTGAACGAATGTCACGCCAGGATAGCAATAGAACTACGGTTTTACCGTCCTGTTCATGGATTGTATTCATGGGCTGAATCCCCTCTTATCTTTATTTTGAACAAATAGAAATAGGCATCTACCACAAAGTAAAGAGACATGGCACCATAAACCACCAGCTCAGATAGTAAAAAATCGGAAGGCTTGTTGTGCGCCATATGAAAGGCTGCCAGTAAAGCCGCCGCTCCTGCGATTAAGCTGAACATAAATTTGCGTCTGCCCACCAATACATGCATATGAACAAAAAACAGTACGATGGAAAACAGCCAGTACACCCATCCTCCCCATGGAATAAAAACTTCTGCCGACTGATAGGAAGACCCGAATAATACAGGAATAGATGATGGGAACACAAAGGTTGTGCCTACATACACACAGATGGCTGCCACAGCCATTAATCCGGCATACACGGCTATCAGCTTTCCCAAGGCTTGACGGTCATGACCATGCGCACCGAGCTTTGGAATAAATGCAGCGATCAGACTGTACGAAACGTAATAGACTAATTGGCTGTACTTCAGCGCGATGGCATAGCTACTGGCCTGTTCCGGGAAATAATGCTGCACATACAGCATGTCAATGGAAATGCAAAACAAAATAAATAAGTTCGTTATGAGACTATCCGTAAAATCCTGACCTAGTGATTTCCATAGCCCGGAAGGTATACGTGCTCCACTGTGACTGAATAAGGATAAGCCCCGAGCCGAAACGATCCAGCCGTGAAGCAGCGACAGTAACATTCCACCACAGCTAGCCAGCAGCAGGGCTTCCAGCTTTAACCCCAATGCAGCCAATACAAAAAACAGGCTCAGCTTTCCTAAAACCTCAATATAGTAGTTCACATTGAGCGCCAGCATGCGTTCCCTGCCCTGTAAATCTCCGCGGCACGAGCTCACGAGAATATGCAGCCCTACCAAGCCATACAGCATGAACAGCGGGCCGGATTGGACGCCTAATAGCGAGCGCAGCAACGGATGAAAGATCACCAGCATGACTATGGCAAGCACGGTGAGCAACAAAGGAGCTTTTAGCAAGAGAGGACCAAGCGGTAGACTTCGCAGTGAAAGCTTGTGGTCTCCCTTGGAGACCAGCTTGGCGGTTAATAGCTGAATCGATAAGCCCAAAACGGACAACAGGGCAAAGAGGGCCAACAGCGCATTCGCCTGACCATAGGCTTGTCCGGTAAGATACCAGCTTGCTGCAATATGAAAGAAAAAATTAAATCCGTTCAGCAGCACATTAAATATAGGAAACATCAACGAACGCAGTCGGTTGTTCACGTTGTTATCTCACCCGCCGATCCAGCCGCCAAATATCAATAATGGAACGTAGAAAACGAATGGAATCCTTCCAGACATGGATGTGCGATCCATCCCGGTCAATACACTTGACGGGTAGCTGCATCACACGAAGCTGGAGTCGCTTGGCGATAAACATCATTTCCAAATCCAGTGCCAGCCCGAGCTGCTCCTTCAAATGTGGAAACATCCGCTTCACCGCCACTGAACTCATGACTTTAAGCCCTGTCTGGGAATCCACCACACCTGTCGGTAAAAACGGTCGGGAAACCATACGTTTGCCAAAGCTCACGATAGATCGTAATAAAGAGCGATTTTCGGCTGTCATATCCTTGGTTCCAATCACGACATCGTAGTAGCCCTGTCGAACCACGTTAATCATTTTGGCAATATCCTCAATAAAAAAGGAATCGTCCGCATCCACAAATACGTAATAATCCGCACCGATGGTTCGCATGCCTTCCAGATATGTTCCTGCCTTACGGGTATTGCGCCCCAATTCCTTGGTTTGAATCAAAGGACTAAGATTCTGATTAATCCGGTTGACGGACAAATCCGTTGTTGCCTTCAGCGCTCTAATCAAGGTATTGGTGCCATCATGGCTGCCATCATCAATGAGATAAATGGAGCCCTCTATAATATGGCTGCGAATAAAAGCCTGCAGGCGTTCAGCAAATGCCTCGACGTGTACAAAACGTTGTTCCTCATTATATACAGACAAAATAAAGGCAATATGCTGCCCTTTGGCCGAATACTCGGGGTAGAGCAAGCTTTGTATTTCTGACAGCATTTCCTCGTTATCATTGGCTTGCCAAAATAGCAGGCGTAAACGGCCTATTCCTGTGATTTGCACCATATGCTGATCACTGAATGGGACCGTTACATCCGTTACCACTAACAGCGGCATTTGTGGAAATTGACTACGGATCTGATTGGCTATCCGCACGGCTTTCTCCGGTTCCCTATAATCAATCAGGCAACAACATGCGTTCTCATAAACTGAAGCTGCCTCAGGGTCTCTGCACTGTATAGATTGGTAAAAATGAATCACGTTGGGATAATCAATAGCCCTGTCATTATCGCTAAAAATGGCTATAGGTCCCTGCACACAAACCTCTCCTTTTTCCTCCAGATGGTTATATTTTGTCGAAAAAGAATTAAAAATGTTTGCTTAGAGGGGTTAAATTAATATGCAAATCCTTCATATTTTCTTAACAAAATAGCTGACATGCCGTGACGTATAAGGATATAAGGAGATGAAAACCAATTTTATATTTTGCAAAAAAAGAAGATTTAGAACTAATTCATTAGAACCAAAAATAACGAAATAATCTTATTTATCAATGTTTATAATTAGTTCTTTATGATCAATCACACAAAAAATTAATGGTTATTTTGTCGCAGATAATATGCGAATAAAACATATTACCATGACCATACTATGGTCAACATGTCATCTTTCGTCATGAATAAACCTTAATAAACATCATCAATAACGAAGAGAAAGAAGGGTATTATTATGGAAGCATTTTATGTCAATCGGGACGGCTCATTATCCACCCCATTACGAGGCAAGGATGTGTTAGCGAACCCCCTTTTGAACAAAGGTGTCGCTTTTACAGAAGAAGAACGCAAAGAACTGGGTTTGGAAGGAATCCTTCCTCCAACGGTCCTCTCACTGGAAAAACAGAGCGTACGAGCGTATCAGCAGTTTTTGGCACAACCGACCATGCTGCGTAAAAATGCTTCGCTCAACGACCTTCACAATCGAAATATCGTACTCTACTATCGCCTACTTACCGACCATTTGAGTGAAATGCTGCCTGTGGTGTACACACCTACGGTAGGAACCGCGATTCAAGAATATAGTCACGAGTACAACCGCCCTGGGGGCGTATATTTGTCGATAGATAACCCGAACGGAATTGGACAGGCGTTCTATAATTCCGGTTTGAGTGGTGAGGATGTGGATCTGATCGTCGTGACGGATTCGGAAAGTATTTTGGGTATCGGTGACTGGGGTGTCGGGGGGATTAACATTGCGATTGGCAAGCTTGCTGTATATACAGCCGCAGCAGGCATTCATCCCGGGCGGGTGCTGCCGATTGTACTGGATGTAGGCACGAATAATGAAAAGCTGCTGAATGATCCGCTGTACATCGGAAACCGCCATAAGCGGGTTCGCGGAGAAGCCTATAACCAGTTTATTGATACTTTTATCAATAAAACGCTAACACAGTTTCCGAAGGCGCTTTTGCATTGGGAAGATGTCGGCAGCGTAAACGCACGCCATATTATAGGCAAATACGGTCAAAGCATTCTCACCTTTAACGATGACATTCAAGGCACAGGAGCTGTAACCCTGGCTGCGATTCTTTCGGCGGTAGGTGTTACCAAAATTCCGCTGCGTGAGCAAAAAGTGCTTGTCTTCGGACCGGGGGCCGCAGGCATTGGTAACGCTGACCAAATTCGGGGAGCTATGATCGCGGACGGCCTTTCGGCGGAGGATTCATTTAAGCCATTTTGGGCCTTTGATTACCGCGGGCTGTTAACGGACGATATGGAAGATGTGCTGGAGTATCAGAAGCCGTATGTACGTAAAAAAGAGGAAGTTAGCTCATGGATGCGGTCTGATGACGGAAAAATACCGCTGCTTGAGGTCATTCGTCAGGTGAAGCCTACGATATTAATAGGAACTTCCGGTGTGGGAGGTGCCTTTACTGAAGAAATTATCAAGGAAATGGCGAAGCATGTAGAACGCCCGATCATCATGCCCATGTCCAATCCTACAAACCTTGCCGAGGCGGTACCCGAGGATTTAATACAGTGGACCGATGGCAAAGCATTGATCGCTACCGGAAGTCCCTTTGAGCCGGTTACCTATAATGGTACGAAATTTGAGATTGGACAAGCGAACAACGCTTTTGTATTCCCGGGTCTTGGTCTGGGCGCGATTGTGGTCAAGGCAAAAAGAATCACTCCTGCCATGTTTACAGCTGCAGCAGATGCCGTTGCCAATGCCGTAGATTCGAATGAGCCTGGCGGTGCGTTGCTTCCCCATATCCGAAAATTACGTGATGTCTCGTACGCGGTTGCGGTTGCGGTAGCGAAGGCCGCGATTCAGGATCAGGTGGCTCAGGCACACATTTCAGATGTTGAACAAGCCATTCGGAATGCGATGTGGAAACCGGAATATACAAGGATCAAAGCCGTGGAAAGTGCCATACATCACCCTCACTAATTCTTCAATCTGGGACGGGGATGTATGTTCAGACAGGCAGGATACGTCAGTTCAAGCAAGGAGAATCGATCTATGAGTGTCGGACATATTCTTTACATTTTGGTGCCGATTTTTTTCGTTATTATTTTAGGATGGCTAGCAGGGCATTACAAAAGCTTCGATGCCTCTTCCTCCAAGGCCCTAAATGCGCTCGTCACCAAATTTGCGCTGCCTGCGCATCTATTCATCGGCATTACGACAACGAACAGGAAAGCGCTCATCGAGCAATGGCCATTCCTGCTAGCTCTGTTCATTGGCATTGTCGGCTTTTTTACCGTTCTCCTTCTGCTTTCCCGATTTGCGGGGAAGCAGTCGGTGAAGGATGCCGCTATGTTTGCTTTAAACTCGGCACAGCCGACCTTTGCTTTTATGGGCATTCCTGTGCTTGGAGCCATCTACGGCTCCTCAGCCGTGGCTATTCCTATTGCACTTACGGGAATCGTAGTCAATGCCGTCCTTGACCCGGCAGCTACGATTATAGCTACCGTAGCCAACCAGAATTCAGGCAAGGAACGGAACGGTCACTTCGGAAGACTGATCTGGGACTCCATTCTTCACGGTTTAAAGGAACCGCTGGCGCTGGTGCCGCTGGTTGGTGTGGTTTTGACCTTGTTCGGCTTCCATTCACCTGATTTGTTGAACAAATCGTTTAATCAAATCGGTGACATTACATCCGGGGCCGCTTTATTTGCAGTCGGTGTGACCATTGGCGTACGCAACATTAGTTTTAGCATAAGGGCCTTTGCCATCGCGCTGTTAAAAACAATCGTACAGCCTTTATTAATGCTGCTGATTGCCTACCTCTGCGGTCTGTCGTCTGCCGATACCGTTAAGGCGGTTCTGCTCGTTTCCTTCCCGGGTTCAGCAGTCGCTGCTATGATCGCTACCCGTTTTGAAAGCCTGGAATCAGAAACCGCCTCCTCCTTTGTCATCAGTGCTGTCATCTCTCTCGTTACACTCCCTGTGCTAATTTCGTTATTGATGTAAAATATTACCTGTTCGCTCCTGTTATTAGTGCCGTCCGATTTTGCCGGTTTTTGTCATGATTCATGTCCCCCTCGATTTAGTAGATTTCCCAATAAGAATGAATTGAGGAAGGTTTGACATAACGTATGAACGAATGTACAGTAATAGTCAAAAGAATAGGAAGTCCACTAGGGGAGCCGCTTATGGCTGAGACAAGAACGTATCTTGGACCCTTTGAACCTGATCTAGTTCGTACTAGCGTAGGAAAGTGGAGCCTTCGTATATAAGGTCCCTCGTGTTTTTTTATGCATTAGACCTATGATGAAGCCGCTCCAGTTTTCGGGGCGGCCTTTTGGCGTTGTTCCGAAACTGTCTTCTTACGGGACTTCCTGCTCTTCATTTTGTTGGAGGTGGGGAAATGAGCTTTACGCAAGAGCTTCGTCGGCAGGCGGATGGTATTTTTCAGGCGATTTTTGAGCATCCCTTTGTTAGAGGTATTGCCGAAGGAAGCTTGGCAAGGGAACAGCTGATTCACTATGTAAAACAGGACTTTGAATATTTAAATGCCTATATGCGGATTTACGGCATCGCGATCTCCAAATGCACGAGCCGGGAGGACATAGCTGCATTTAACGAACAGATCTCTTTTATCCTCCACAGCGAGATTCATCCGCATCAAAATTTCTGCGCTGTTGCAGGTGTGGCCTATGAAGAAATGCAGGGATATCCGCTCGCACCGTCTGCCCACCATTATATCCATCACATGCTGACGGTCGCACACGAGGGCAGTCTTGGCGAGATCATGGCTGTGCTGCTGCCGTGTCCGTGGACATATCTTGAGATTGGCCGCAGGCTGCTGGATGAGGTAAGACCGGACGAGTCCCATCCGTTCTATGAATGGATCAACTTCTACCAGTCTGAAAATCTAACAACCAAATTCCGAGAACGTGTGGATGCTTGGGCGGAAGGCGCAACGACTGCCGAGCGGGAGCGGATGATTGAGCATTTTATGCTAAGCTGCCAGCTGGAATATATGTTCTGGGATATGGCTTATAAGCAGGAAAACTGGCCGGTCCAGATGCAGGCCGCGGTGGGGTCAACGATATGAATACATGGGAAAAGGATTGTTCGGAGCTTCTGACAAAGGTACACAACAGCAACCCCCTTGTTCACAACATGACCAATGTGGTGGTCACCAACTTTACAGCTAACGGCCTATATGCGCTGGGCGCTTCGCCAGTGATGGCTTATGCCCCCGAGGAAGTCGCGGATATGGCAAAAATAGCAGGAGCCGTCGTATTAAACATCGGTACATTGAACCGCGAGCTGGTCGATGCCATGATCATTGCCGGACAATCGGCGAATGCACATGGTGTTCCGGTCCTGCTAGATCCGGTCGGTGCGGGAGCGACTCGCTTTAGAACCGAGTCGGCACTGCGAATCCTGAGTGAAGTCAACATTTCAATGGTGCGGGGCAATGCAGCCGAAGTCGCCCATCTTATCGGAGAAGCCCATGAAATTAAAGGCGTAGATGCTGGTAAGAGTGCCAGCAGCAGTCATGTCGATCTGGCAGCTCGGGCTGCACGAGCGCTCAATACCATCGTTGTCATCACCGGAAAAGAAGACGTCATCACCGATGGGGCCGAAGTACGAATGATCTGTGGCGGAGACGCGCTGCTCACAAAAGTAACCGGAGCAGGCTGCCTGCTGACTTCAGTGTTGGGCGCTTTTGCTGCCGTTGAACCTAATCTGCTGCTCGCAGGGACAGCAGGCTTGGCATTTTACAGTGCAGCGGCTTCCCGGGCCGCTGCACGTACAGCAGAGCTGGGACCCGGCAGCTTCCAGATTGCCTTTCTCGACGAGCTAGCCAAACTGCATATCGGCTCGCTGAAGGGCCATGTATCTATTCATGAAGCCGGAACAGCTACGGCAGGTGGTGCACAATGACAGACGTTCGTGTACCTAGAGCACTGACGATTGCCGGTTCGGACAGCGGCGGCGGGGCTGGCATTCAGGCCGATCTCAAAACCTTTCAGGAGCTTGGTGTATACGGGATGTCGGCGATTACGGCCATTACCGTACAGAATACCCTGGGTGTCCACGGTGTATATCCCTTGCCACAGGAAGCGGCGGCGGAGCAGATCAAGGCCGTAGGATCAGACCTCGGCGTGGATGCCCTGAAGACTGGCATGCTGTTTCATGCGGGCATCATCCGCCTTGTGGCCGAGCAGATCCGAAAGTTCGGCTGGGAGAAGGTTGTTGTCGATCCCGTGATGATTGCCAAGGGAGGCGCAGCGTTGCTGCAGCCGGAAGCGATGCAGGCTTTGCAGGACGACCTGCTCCCCTTGGCCCTGGTCGTTACACCAAATATCCCGGAAGCGGAAGCCCTAGCAGGGATCAGCATTCGTACGATGGAGGATCGCCGCGAGGCTGCAAGACATATTAGCAGTCTGGGTCCAAAATTTGTCGTGATCAAGGGCGGTCACGCCGACGAGAGCGAGAACAGCGGACAGATCGTTGACCTGCTCTTTGACGGAACCGCCTTTACAGAACTGAGCGGCAAGCGGGTACGGACTGTCCATACACACGGAACGGGATGTACCTTCTCGGCAGCGATTACCGCGGAATTAGGGAAAGGGATGTCTGTACCGGAGGCTATCTTGAAGGGTAAAGCCTTTATCCAGGCGGCGATTGAGGAACCTTTGCAGCTTGGGCAGGGACATGGCCCCACCAATCATTGGGCCTACCGCCGTCGTCAGGAGATGTTTCAATGAGCGCCAGAATATTACCAGAGATGATGTGCCAGCATCTGCAAGTGTATCTGGTGCTTGGAAGCGTGAATTGCCTCGCGGAACCAGGCAGGATCGTGCAAGAGGCTCTGGCCGGCGGGACAACCATGGTCCAGTTCCGGGAAAAGGGCCGTGGCGCGTTAACAGGCGCCCCCAGGATTGAGTTGGCACGTTGGCTACAAGAGCAGTGCCGCCGTGCCGGGGTTCCCTTCATCGTGAATGACGATGTGGAGCTGGCTCTTGAGCTCGACGCCGACGGCGTTCACATCGGTCAAGACGACGAATCAGCTGATTCCGTCCGCGAGCGGATCGGAAACCGGATTCTCGGCGTTTCCGCCCATACGATTGAGGAAGCCCGCCGAGCTATCCTGCAAGGTGCGGATTATCTCGGCGTCGGGCCAATCTATCCTACCCTCTCGAAGGATGATGCTCATGCCGTGCAGGGTCCAGTCATATTGTATGAGCTGCGCAAAGCTGGAATTGATGTGCCGATCGTCGGAATCGGGGGCATTACGGCGGACCGTGTTGAGGAAGTGATACGCGCAGGTGCGGATGGTGTGGCGGTGATTTCAGCTGTAACGCAGGCAGAGCGGATTCAAGCTGCGGCTGAGAAATTAAAGAAGAAGGTCGTTTTGAGCATCAAACATCCGGGGGTGTCCCAAAAGGCATGAGATACAAGCTTTCACCTGTTTCTTTAAAATTAAAAGAAGAATCGAAAAAATAAATGATTTTTCGTCTAATAATTAGTTTTTTACCTTTAATCATGTATGCAAAATAGCGAATCCTTTGTGTAAGCTTATGAAAAGCGTATCGCTTTTAAAATTTCAACAAAGGAGACGTTTTATCGTGAGTTCAAATACAACTTGTGTGAAAGAAGGCAATATAAATACTGGATTTTCAAACAGTCTTCCGTGGGTTGGCTTGCTTGCTTTAGCCATGGCGGGTTTTATCTGCATTTTGACTGAAAGCCTACCTGCAGGTTTACTTCCTCAAATTTCAAAAGACCTTGATGTCTCGGAAGCTCTTGTAGGACAACTGGTTACTCTCTATGCAGTGGGATCGCTTTTAGCCGCAATTCCATTGACCGCTGCTACACGTGGTTGGAGGAGAAAACCGCTATTATTACTATGCATCGCTGGCTTTTTGGTGTTTAATACCATAACCGCATTATCTTCTATCTATGTTCTGACGCTTGCTGCTCGTTTCTTTGCAGGGGTATCTGCCGGGGTGTTATGGGGAATGAGTGCTGGTTATGCGCGTCGTATGGTCCCAGCTTCACTGAAAGGAAAAGCCATGGCTGTGGCTATGGTTGGCACACCTCTGGCATTGGCGCTAGGAGTTCCAGTTGGAACCTTTTTGGGCACATACATTGGCTGGCGCCCAATTTTTGGAATTGTAACTTTATTGGCAGCAGTCCTAATAGTTTGGGTCCTTTGGAAGATGCCGGATTTTGATGGAGAGCCTGACGATGAAAGGCTTTCCCTTCATAAGGTCTTTCTGATTCCAGGGGTACGACCGATTCTGGTAGTAGTTATAGCCTGGGTGCTGGCTCATAATATTCTATACACGTATATTTCTCCTTACCTTGCCAAGACCGCTCTTGGCCAAAGAGTTGATTTGGTTTTGCTTATTTTTGGAATCACTTCGGTTATTGGCATTTGGGTTGTTGGCATGTTGATTGATCGCTTTATAAGATTAATGACTATATCCAGTATCACTGCCTTCACCCTGGCTTCAATAGCAATGGCGATCGGTATCGATCAGCCTGTGATCATCATCTTCGGTGTCATTATATGGGGACTTACCTTTGGCGGTGCTGCCACCATTCTTCAAACAGCAATTGCCCAGGCTGGAGGCAAGAGCGCAGACATAGCTCAATCAATGCTGGTTACAGCATGGAACTTGGCTATCGGTGGCGGAGGTATTATTGGCGGTATCCTGCTTGAGATATTTGGACCCGAACTCCTTCCCGGCTCGTTATTTATACTACTGCTTCCTGCCTTGCTGATAGTTGTGTTAGCCAAAAAGCATGGTTTTCCTAAAGGAATTTAAATAAGACCATTTATATATACCAAAAAAATAGGAATCCGCAGAGACCGGATTCCTATTTTTTTTCTTTTTTAATTGAGGTTATACTCTGGACGGCCATTAAATTGGTTCCTTGAATGAGTTTTTTAAATGGGATCGGAGAGGACATCACAATTAGAGTCGTGTAGGTTCCAAATGAATCGCATTTGTTCTCAAACTCTTCGAGGCCCTGAGTTGATTCCGTCAATATTTTTAATAAATAATTGTGTTCTCCACTTATTCGATAACATTCGACCACTTCAGGTGACGAACGACAAAAATCAAGGAAGGCATGACAATCTCTTGTCCGAAATAGCACATAAGCTGTGCTCTGCTTATTCAATTTATGAGGTGAGAACAATGTACGGTATTCCTCGATAACACCTTTTTCCTCCATTCGCTTTACTCGTTCAGTTACAGCAGGCTGAGACAACCCAACCAGTTTTCCTAATTCGGTCATTGGTAATCGTGCATTATTCTCTAAATGGAACAGAATGTTATGATCAATTTCGTCCATAAAAAATGTCTCCTTTTAATCTCAAGGATATTCCATTTAAATACCTTTAGATTCGTAGTAGTTTGCCTCATATTACTTAAATCACTTATGTAAAGGAAATAAAATCATTTATATAATTATCATACTTACTATAAATAATCAAGTAAGCAATACAAGGAGAGGATGAGGGATATGAGATTTACGGATATAAATACTTTACAAAATTGTGTGGATGAAGTAATTGAACGCACACTTATTGAGAAAAGAATAGTAGGCACAGTTGTTCAAATAGCATTAAGAGGGGAGCTGGTGTATAGCCGAGCCAAAGGTTTAGCCGATCGGGAACAGAAGCGTCCGATGCAAGAAAACGCGCTGTTTAGATACGCCTCCGTAACTAAGCCTATTGTATCAACAGCTGCTTTAATATTATTTTCGCAAGATAAGTTGCGTTTAGATGATCCGGTAGTAAAATGGTTACCTTCATTTCGTCCGAAACTGCCAAATGGCCAGTATGCCTCTATTACCATTCGACACTTAATTACTCATACTGCCGGGTTAACTTATCGCTTCTTTCAAGAAGACAAGGGAGCCTACGAAATGGCCGAGGTATCGGACGGTATGGATATATCCGGAATTACTTTGGAAGAGAATCTCGAGAGACTCGCAGCTGCACCACTTCTTTATGAACCAGGAAAAATGTGGAGGTATTCCATCGCCACTGATGTTCTCGGTGCGGTCATCGAGAAGATCACCGGGATGCCGTTAAGTGAAGCTGTACAAATGCTGGTCACTCACCCACTTCATATGAATGACACTAGTTTTATAGCAGTAGATAAAAATAGGTTAACTGCTGCATATGCTGATAGCTCAGACGAACCTCGCCGGCTGCACGATAACTTTGACACTATTCCTTTTATTGAAGGTACAGCTGGTTTTCGCCTTGCACCCGACCGGGCTAATGATAAGTCTGCTTATCCTTCTGGTGGGGCTGGTATGGTTGGTAGTGCCGGAGACTTCCTAAAATTACTGGAAACTTTACGGCAGGGAGGAGATCCTATTCTTCCGAAAGCAATCGTCACTGAAATGACAACTAATCAAATTGGCGACCTGGAAATGCCTTACTGGCCGGGAAGGGGTTTCGGCTTAGGATTCACGTTACTTAAAGACCCTAAAGCTGCCAATACTTCGGAATCACCTGGAACGTGGCGAATGGGTGGGACTTACGGCCATTCCTGGTTTGTTGATCCAAGTCAAGAACTGAGCGTTGTAGCATTCACAAATACGGCGCTTGAAGGGATGTCCGGAAGATTTACAACTGATCTATGCGAAGCGGTCTACGCAGGATTGCAAGGTTCAAACAATAATTTGTATTGAACCAACAGAAAACGGTAGTTAACATAAAGGGTTTCACTTATTAGGCATGCATAATATGTAGAACCCTTTACTTCAAACCCTAAACCTTTTATAGCCTTTATCTTCATTTGGTCGGCTTTTGCCATTTATGCTTTTTCTTCTGTAACCAAGTAGGGTCAAGAGAGAGAAAAAGTAAAATTGAAGCCTATGCTGCCGCACATGCTGGGATATACAATAAAACGAAGGTTCATTCGATTGACGCCTTCGTTTTTTTACATAAATTTAAAAATAGAGTAAATTATGATATAGGCATTGCAACTTTCTTTAACATAGTATTCGTTATAGAAAGAGAAAGGATGTATTAATCTAATATGAATAAACCTGCTCAAATTATTTCTATACTTATACTTTCTGTAAATGTGCTTGCTGGTTGTGGAAAGCAGGAAACAACAGGTGCATCCACCAATGAAACAGTACCGACAACCTCAGAATCGGTAGTAAAAGAAGGAACAACTCAATCAGCCGCACTGCAAAGCTTGGACGAGATCAAATGGAATGAAGTTAAAGACCCTCTGATTGAGGATGCCATGATAACAAAACTCAAAGCGGCAATAGCCGCCTTTGTGTCAAAAGATTTGGATCAATTCCATACTGCGCTCGGTCCAAACGTTGGAACAGGTCATGATTACCTCTTGGATCATCCGGTGAAGTTTACTGGTATTGCCGAAGCTGTAAATGAAAACGATCGGATTTTGATACCCGTTGTAGGCGAACGGCTTAATAAACAAGAAGGCTATACCCCTGATATACGGTATACCTTCTATTTTGCCAAAGGTAAAGATGGAGCATGGCAAATTGTTTCAATTGACTGATTAAATCAGAACGTCTTCTCAGGCTGTCGAGAAACCCCGTCTTTTGAGACGCGGG
>NZ_ASSB01000258.1:0-2152 GCF_000520755.1 Paenibacillus sp. 1-18 | reverse complement strand
TCAGGTGAAAATACGGGGCTACCGGATTGAACTCGGTGAGGTAGAAACGCAGCTGTTGAAGGTGGAGGCTGTGCAAGCGACGGTCGTTGTAGCAAGGGAAGACGGAAGCGGTCAGAAGCAACTGTGCGCATACTTTACGGCGAATGCAGAGCTGACGGCAAGCGAGCTCCGCGGAGCGCTGGCGCAGGAGCTTCCGGGCTATATGATCCCGTCGTACTTCGTGCAGCTGGAGCATATGCCGCTGAGCCCGAATGGTAAAATTGACCGCAAGGCGCTGCCGGCGCCGGAAGAACATATGAATACCGGAGAGGAGTACATAGCGCCTCGAAGCGAGCGGGAAGCGCAGCTTGCGCGAATATGGCAGGAAGTGCTGGGACTGAAAATCGTCGGGATCAAGGACAACTTCTTTGAGATCGGAGGACATTCTTTGCGGGCCACAATCGTGACGGCTCGGATTCAAAAAGAAATGAACGTCGGTATATCCCTGCGGGAAGTGTTTCAAGCACCGACCATTGAGCAAATGGCACAGTTGCTGGATGGAAGGGAGCATGTTAACTATGCGTCCATCCCGCGTGTCGAGGAACAAGCGGATTATCCTGTTTCTTCGGCTCAAAAGCGGCTGTACTTGCTGAGCCAGCTCGAAGGCGGGGAAACCAGCTATAACATGCCGGGCGTGCTGATGGTGGAAGGGAGTCTGGATCGCACGCGAGCGGAAGAAGCGTTCCGTCAATTGATCCGTCGGCACGAGACGCTGAGAACAAGCTTTGACGTGGTGAACGGCGAACCGGTGCAGCGCGTGCATCCGGAGGTTCCCTTTGCATTAGAGTACGCTCAAGCAACGGAGGAGGAAGCGCCAGCTTACATTCGCCGTTTTGTACGGGCATTTGATCTTCGGCAGGCACCGCTTCTGCGAGTGGGACTGATCGAGCTGGAAGCAGAGCGTCATCTTTTGTTGTTTGATATGCATCATATTGTTTCCGACGGTGCGTCCATCAACATTTTGGTGGAAGAATTCAACCGGTTGTATGAAGGGGAGGAACTGCCGCAGCTGCGGATTCAATACAAGGACTATGCGGCTTGGCAGCTGGCTGAGGCTCGAAGCGAACGGCTGGATAAGCAAGCAACGTACTGGCTGGATGTCTATCGCGACGAGCTGCCCGTGCTCGAATTACCGACGGATTATGCGAGACCGCCCGTACAGAGCTTCGCGGGAAGCTCGATTGAATTTGTCGTTGATAAGCGACAAACCCATGCTTTACAGCAGCTTGCCGCCCAAACCGGTTCCACCTTGTTTATGGTGCTGCTCTCCGCTTATACCGCATTGCTGCATAAATATACAAGGCAGGAAGACATTATCGTGGGAACCCCGATTGCTGGCAGGCCGCACGTCGATCTAGAGGGCATGATCGGAATGTTTGTCAATACGCTCGCGCTCCGAAACTCCCCGGCTGCAGACAAGACTTTTTATCAGTATGTGCTGGAAGTCAAGGAATCGGCGTTAAAAGCGTATGAAAATCAGGATTTTCCGTTCGAAGAACTGGTTGAAAAGCTTGATCTCAGACGAGATTTAAGCCGCAATCCGATATTTGACACCTTATTTGTGTTGCAAAACACAGAACAAGGGAATCAGGAAATCGAAGGACTGCAGTTTAAATCTTATGCTCATCCTCATCAGACGGCGAAGTTCGACTTGACGCTGAATGTAACCGAGAACGAGGAAGAACTGGCATGCAGCCTGGAGTATGCGACTGCGTTGTTCCAACGGGAAACCGTGGAACGGATGACGAAGCACCTGCTGCAGTTGATTGACGTTATTTTGGAGAAACCCGAGACAAAACTATCGTCGATCGAGATCATTACGCCGCAGGAAAAAGTGCGGATCGTGGAGCAATTCAATGCGACGGCAGCGGATTATCCGCATGAGAAGACGATTCATCAGTTGTTTGAGGAGCAAGCGGCAGAGTCGTTGGCGCAAGTGGCCGTCGTGTACGAAGACGCGCGTCTGACGTACTGCGAACTGAATGAGCGGGCAAACCGGCTGGCGCGGACCCTCAGGGACAAGGGTGTCGTTCAGGATCAGCCCGTGGCAATTGCTGCCCATCGGTCAATCGAGCTGGTTGTTGGCGTTTTGGCGATCCTCAAGGCTGGCGGG
>NZ_ASSB01000257.1:0-11344 GCF_000520755.1 Paenibacillus sp. 1-18 | reverse complement strand
CTCGTCCTCCAGATAGAGGCCGTCTGTATTTACTTTTGTGACTGCTTTCATATGTTGCCCTCCTTAAACTTCTGCTATAAATTGAACGGCATCTAAACGTATCCAGCCGTAACCTCCCCTGCCTACTACTTCAACACGCCCGTCAGGGGATATAGCAATTACGGCTGTTTTATCGGCGGACACCGCATCAGATGCTGCGCAGGTTAATACCGTTAGGGTTTTAGGTCTATACCCTTCTGGTAATCTAAAAAACGTCACAGTCGCGTTAGAAGTCGGTACCTTTATTGACCCATGCATTTTAATAAGGCCATCCGACATTTTAATATACTGCGGCTGGAAATCCGGCCCCGTGGTCTCTCCCGTAACCCCATTAAGCAATGTTGGTGTAATCCACGACTGGTTATCCTTTTCTGCCTTCTTATTTTCTAGCACCGACACCCGCGTCGCGTTCTGCTGTACGTTGTCTACCAAGTCCGTCAGCAGCGTCTTTTCGTTAGCTGCATATGAGCCAGTAAATGGGACGATAGGAGAAGAAATGAACGCTAGGTACGACACGGTGTAAGCTGCGAACGTATCAAAATCGGAACTGATTTTATGCGCCAAGGCTCCCGCTGGTGTGGTCGTATTAGGATAAAGGGTCCACGTGTCCGGTTTAGAGTTATTGTAAATTCCAATGAACCTGTTAACTCTGTAGGAAAGCAAGGATGCTTGATACTCACCAGGAGAACCATTGTTGATGTTCCAGCGCTTCGTGTCTAACTCTTGGTAAAGTTTAGCCTTCTCACGCAATACAATCCCCGTGCCTACCTCTACCTGATTTTCTCCCTCAATAAAGGATAGCTGGCCCTCAGATACGATAGGCTCAACCGTAGGCGTAGCGAGTTGGTATACGAGTTGGTACGGTGTGTACCCTGCGTATGCCTGTTGTGGTACGGATTGAGTAAAGTTAGGCGCACCGATACATTGCACCCAATACTTTGTACCCGTACCGTTCCAGGTTGCCGATGTTGCAGCCTGCGCCTGGGCTGGCGTTATGGTATTTGCATCATACGCCTTATATCCGTAAAAGTAGGCTTTGATGTCGTCCTGCGTTGGTTGGTATCCGTCAGCCCATCCACTGTCTGCAACTGGAATGCCGAAGTAAATTTCTCCGGCTGCTGTAACGGCATTCGTATCTGCTGAACTGCCTGTACTTCCTTGCGGTAGTAGTTTTCCATCATATTTTGTGCCTATACCGCTACCTGCTACCGCTCCAATCGCCAGCCCTGTCACTTTAACTTGCCTGTTTCCGTTAGTAGCACCACCTTCACCAGGTATCCATGCTCTACTACCATCAAGCATTAGCCCCTGCCATCGTTTGGACTTGAAGTATTGCCCGTCACGTTCGAAAACTGTATCCGCATTGGCTCCTGTAACTGGATCGGCGTACAGGTCTGTTTGTAGCGCAAGCATTGAATCTTCACGTGGCTTGAATGGTTTGGCGGTGCTGCCAACGTTGAGAATTGGATTGTAAAATTTACGTTTCGTACCTACAGGCCAACTCCAGGCATTAACATCAAATTCATTCGTGTATTGTGTAACACCACTAACATTCACACCAATTCGAACAGCAGATGCATCCATCTTTATAACCCGTGATTCACCAGGATTAATAAATATGCCTTGAATACGTGTTCCTGCATTGTTAAACGCGGATATCCGTACTTTACCTGTGCTTTCAGCTGGATTAGTAATCGTGTACTCTTTGTTCGGAATTACATCAAGATAAATAACTGCATATGCATCAGTCCCTATTGCTCCGCTCAAAAGCTCTCCCTCAATAGAATATGGCGAATTTATTGATAATTTGTGACCTGTTGTTAACCATTCATAAAAAGGTGGAAGTAAATTCTCCCCATATCGAATCGCATACGGATTACGCGCAGGCATTACGCTGTCCACATATGGATATTTGACAGCTACCTGTTCGGGAGTCATGCTATCCAGCGCTGCATATTCTGAAGCGCTGACCTCATAGAGACGAATAGCGTCTGCATAAAAAGCTTGACCAGTTGCTGTCGAAATCGATGAAACTTCCAAGTTTGTCGGTGTATCGTTTGCCGGTGCATATTTTGTATAGATCGTTACAAATTTACTCGGATCCATGGACTGCTTGAGTGCCTTATTACCGCCTGCCGAAAAATTAACATAGATACTGTTTGAAGCATTGATGTTTTTAACATCAGCTAGGGCGATATAGTACCTCCCGCCAGTAAGCTTCAATCCGGCACTGTACACATTATACACGCCGGCAGCGTTCTTTGCAGTGACCTTGATAGATCCCGCCCCCTGCGCCTTATTAGATGTATCAACTGCAAGATCAGCTTCCCAACCTAAAAGGCTGCTGATTTGGTCGCAAGAGCCTGCACGCCCAAGCAGGTTAACTAGTGTTCGTCCGGTTATTCCAGACAAAGAAAATGGTGCAGCCTTTTCCGCATGAACAATCTGCACCCCGGGTTCCAGAGTTACCGCCTTACGCTCCGTCGTATCCAGACGCTTCTTGATCTCATTCACACCATCATTTACATCACCTGCAAAATCGTCTACAGCGCGCCAGTTTTGATCCAGATACTTCTCCAGATCAAAATACGTTGTTTTGGGCGACGTGCGGTCAATTTGATTTAAGCCAAGATTTGGTGTCTTCTCACTTGCCATGTTATGCGCCACCTCCTAAATATCTATCCTGTGTTGTATGTTCGTTTTCATAGAGGGTCATAGACTCGACTTCGGCAATGGTCAGGTAACGTAATTTGTACTCAACCGCCATGTGAGCGGGCTTGATCTCCTCAATGGCTGCCTTTAGATCCTCCACGTTGGGTGGAATCCCGATGGTATCTATAAATTTGACCGTGAATCCCCATTCGGCGGGGTGAAAAGTAACATCTACCGTACCCCCGTCATACGCCTCGGCTACACTTTTGACAAGCCGTCCAGAAAAAGTCCCTGCTCCTCGCAGCTTCGATTCCACCACCGCACGCCGTTGGTCCAATGGCTTCGCAAGGTCGGTTTCGATACCCAGCTCCATTTCCCAGCGTTCCAATCCCCAAGTAGCAGTACGCACGAAAAACTGTCCTACCGTTGCGTCCATTGCGAGATACAAAGCGTCCAATTCGCTGCCCTTCGCATCCATATCGGAACGCATCACTCGTGAGGTTTCATAATAAGACGGTAAAAAAGAAAACAGCTCGCGTCCCCGCAAGCTGTTGATTTGGATATCCTCTCCCATAGCTCGACCAGAAAAGGACGCGCTGGCACTACGGTTCATTTCATCATTACTCACTGACACTCACCGTCCCCAGCACGGCCACCTGACCTGATCCAATCTCAATATTCTGATTGCTCTGCCCATTAATTTTGAGCTCAGAAAAATCAATAATGATCGGAATGTCCAGCAGAACAGCAGAAATTCGGGTATACCGAACCAACGGGTCTTCCTTGTAAAAAGCAAGCTGCCTCAAATAAGCTCGCACACCGCTTTCGATCAGTTTTTTGATTTCATCCAGTGTAGACGGCTTCTCCTTGGTACGCTGTACCTTGACCGAGATGTTAATCTCCACCTCTGTCGCTGGCATGATCGTCACCACAGGGCCCGCTGGGGCCAGCCCTTCGCCTTGTCCATCCTGCGTCGGGTCAATATATTTCTGCACCGCAGCCACGATATCCGGACTGGCAGCTCGTTTGTCGCTATCCAGCACATATAAAGCCACTGTTCCCGGCCCTTTCCAGAGTGGAACAACCTCCACACCGCCAACTCCGGCAATTTCATTCGCCCACTGGGTATACTGTGCTTTATTACCGCTTGTACCCTGGTTTCGCACCTTGGCATAAAAACGTTCCAGCAACAGCTGGTCGCTCTCAATGTCTGTGCCGCTTTTCGTCTCCTCCGTATTGATCACGGAGGAAATCCCGCTAATCGGGGTCGCCATCACTTGGATGACACCCGCAGGCACGTTGCCGCTACGTCCGGGATTGATGGCTCGAATCGCTGCAACAGCTGTCCCCTGTTCATCCAGCGTAACCGATGCCGTGGTCGCATACTCAATGGATGCTTCCCCGGATACATCATCTGCCGGAGTCGCTACCAGCGTTCCGGCCGGGACGGTCGTTCCCGCTGTGCCTGTAAACGTGACTATACCTGAGGCGGCGACCGCTGCTCGCCGTGTCACCCCATGCTCTGCTGTTCGCAAATCCAGCTCTGGCGAGCGAAAATCCGGGTTGTCGCTGGCTGCCGTGCTGGCAAAGCCACGCCGCAGCAGCTCCTGCGCCCAGATCGCAGCTTCGGATAGCATAAATGCTACCGGAGCCTGCGCATCCCAAATAAAAGAGCCCTCGGACTTATCAATGTCCGAAGGCACTTTTTCCAGCATTCGATTTAAAATTTCCTCTTCCGTCTGGTCTACCAAATATTCCGGCAAGTCTGCCATTAGATCACCACACTTTCCACAATTTCCGTTTCATCCCGCACGTTCGTAATCTGGCAGCTAAAATGGCATGCCTCACCTTCCCAGCGAAATGTGAACTGATCCACACTGGCCGTGCGAGCATCTGCCAGCAGCGCTTCCGTGACCATGCGTTTAATTTCACTTTCCTGCACTCCATGCCCATAGCTGCTGCCAATCAGCTCCTCCAGCTCGCTGCCATAGTCAGGAGAATAGATCACATGACGGTAGCGAGAGGTGCGAATTGCTTTTTCACACCATTGCACCCACGCTTCCTTTTCACCTGTAACCACGATTTTACGACTGGGGCTCATGACAAACTCTCCTGCTTCAAAATCAAACCGCCAGCTTCGCCCAAATACAGCCCGATTATCCTCCAGCACATCCGGGTCGGTCATATCTGTATCTGTCCAGACCATATCATCTGTTTCTGGAAATAAATTAGCCACGTCCACTCACCACCTTGCATACGACAACGACATCGTTACCGCTATTCACCCGAATCGCAAGTACACGATCTCCCGGCTTAAGTCCTTCGCTCAGGCTCAGATTCACATCCTCCAGCTCGTCCTCCCCGATATAAAAGGAGGTTTTCAGCTCTTTGCCTTCCCAATTCTCCGATTCCACCATGGTCGAGGTCCCTTTATACATATGACGGGGTACAGACAGCAATCCCGGCAGCTCAGCGACCAGATAATCCTGAAGCTCATGTTTAAAATCGTCCAGCTTGAGTCCGGTGGAGGTAATCGTGCCCAGTACCGCGCCTACTCCGCTCAGCGCCTGCTTGGTATGCTTGTGAAATGAGGATTGCAGAGCGGTGACCAAATGCCCGTAGGGGTCCTTATTCAAGGTAAAACCTCCTTTTTACATCGTCATATGTTCCCAGCTCCAGGGACATGCTGCCGGGATTCCCCAATTCCCTGCTCACGGAAATCACCAGCAGCTTCATGGAACCCAGCAGCACCGCGTCTCCTGCTCGAATCGTGTTCATGTCCGGCGCATTCACGGATATCGTTTGCTGTATGCCTCTCAGCTTACTTTTCGCCAACTCACGTGCGGCTGCACCGGACTTCACTTCGTCATCCTGCACAATCACCTGCAAGGTTCCATATTTGGCAATATCCTTTTCCTGAATCGCCATCACCTTGGAGGGAACCTCTTTGCCTGTTTCACTGGCCGCCGTAGCCAGCACCTTTACTCTGGTGGCGGCGCCTTCCAGCGTACGGGATTGTGTTGTATCCGTGACTCTCTCAAGCACATACACATCTTTGTTCGTTCCCAGCTCGTACAGCTCCAAGCCGGAAGAGATCATCCGTGGATGATATAGCTTGCCGCCCGCCTTAGCCGTTTCCCGCAGATCGCCCAGCATCATGGAATAAATGGACTGTGTCCGGTATACCGCGCGTCCGAGCGGCTTTTTCGTATCCGGCAAAGAAGCGATTTTCAGCTTCCAATCCCTCGCGTATTTCTGAAAACGCTGGGTAGCTGTCTGCTTGGCAGGAAGTAAATATTCATCCTCTGACTTGTCCAAATACACCGTACGATCATACAGCGTCAGCGTCATGCGTTTAAGCCCGCTGTTGGAGGTTTCCACTTCCCAGATCACCGCTGGTGACAACAAAGGGACATAGTCTTTTTTGCCATACGGAATCCCGCTAACCCGGATTGACATCCCTGGAGAAATGACAGGCATATCGGACGTAACAACCAGATTAACTGTGCCCTGATAAGCGATTTGCTCCAGTGAGTCCCGCAAATTGATATTTTCCACAAGCGGAGATAAATCATATTTGTCCTGTAAAATGACTTTATAGCTCATGACAGCACCAGCTTTTGTCCTGGTTTAATCGCATTCGGATTTTGCCCAATGACCTTTTTGTTAAGCTGATAAATACGACTCCATTGCGAGCTGTCCCCCAGCTCCAGCTTGGCAATTTTGGACAAGGAATCCCCGGACTTAACCGTATATGTTTTTTTCTTTTCTTTCATATCTGTGCGAGGCTTTTTGTTGACTGTCGCGGACTTTGGCCCGCTGCCAGCTTTTTTGGATACCTTCATTTCCCTCCAGGTCCGCAGCGAAAGATCAAAATTCACATCCCCGGATTCACCGCCCCGAAAGGTCGAATTATGAGAGGCTACAATAACAGGCACATTCACGGATGTCCCGCTAATAATGAAGCGTAATGGCTTCTGGGACAACAAGAAACCATTTAGCGTATTCATAGCCTCCTGCGGATCGGGAATATCCTGATATTTACAATATGATTCATCATACTCCTTGGGAAAAAAAGAAGAGAAGGAGATTTCCTTCACCTTCTCTCCTTGCGGAAAATCAAACTCCCCATAGGATAAAATCGTCGTTGTATCAAATCCCTTTTGCCGTGAGATCGTCACTTCCTCGGGATTCACCGGAAAAACAAACTTAAATCCTTTTCCATCCGTCAAACTGAAATCCATTTCTTTCCTCCTCCCCTATAGCTACCATCCACTGCATTACATAGCTCCAGCGCCCGCAGGCTTGGTATTCTGGGTTGCCCGCAAGATTTCAGCTTTCAGACGGTAACCAATTTGTGTAATAAGCCCATCCACATCCAGCTTGTTCTCATGCACAGTGACCTGTACAGCCCCCGCAGGAAGATTGAATTGGTTGGTGGTTTCGGTTTTAAAATCCTTCAAAAAGCCTGACAGTGTTCCCATTTGTTCAGGACTGATCTGTACCACTTGAGGTGTAGGATTACCATTGGCTTTGCCTTTAGCTTTGGCTCCATTGTTCGCATGAGCCGCAGTATTCAGCATCGGGCTTGGATTTACGCCTTGATTGGTAATAGCCATAGGTCCGTAAGGATTAGGGACACCTTTTGCCCCCGGTTGTGGAGGCCCATAGACCACTGGAGTTCCAGGGAAAGGCGGCATGGGTGTTAATGGTTTGGTAGCCACAGCAACAGCAGGTTGAGGTGGGATTGCAGGTTTAGGAACTTCAGGTGGCTTTACTTCCTTCTTAGGCTTGTCATCTCCGCCAAAAGAAAAGAAGTTAGAAATGCTATCACCAAAGGCTTTGGTTTGGTCAGAAAGCCAGCCTGTTACTTTGGAGGCCTTTTCCTGGATTTCAGAGCCATGATCTGAAATCCAGCCGCCCACTTTACCACCTAAGAAGTCACCGGCTAAACCGCCTACATATGAGCCAACAGCAGTACCAACACCTGGAAGCAAAAATGTCCCTATTGCTCCCCCTACCGTACTCCCAACGGCCCCACCTACAGTGGAACCAATCGCTTGTGCGCGTTCCTTGCCCGGAGCTGATGTAGCTATGCTTGCTACATCTGCCAGAACCCCCAAAGGCCCACTAATGAGCTTTTTGCTTACACCAAGGCCTTTACTCACTTTTTCAACTAATCCGCTGTCCTTCACCATATCCAAAACAGAGGAAGCATCTATATCTGTTTCACCATTTAGCAAGCCGCCTACAATGCCAAGAACACCACTAGACTTGGAAGAGCGACGACCTCGACGATTTCTCGGAGAATTTCTCGGATTATTTCTTGGACTTGGAACTCTTCGGTTAGGATTAATCCGGGGATTGGATTCTGCAGGGCCTGCGGCGCTTTGTCGTCCGCTTCTGTTTCCTCGTGTTGAGTTTTGGCCTCTTGTATTGTTCCTGGCAATATCTCCGGCTCTTGAATTAAAATCTCTTTGACCACCCGAAGATCGGCGACCACCGCCTCTGCTACCAGACCTTCTGCCTCCTGAACGCCTGCTTCTTCTTCCCGGGCCATTGCCACCAAATCCGCCACCGCCGCCACCAGTAGACCTATCTGAGGTAACTTGGATTAATTTTTTAATTAATTCTTTAATCTCCGCAAGGTCCGTATTACCTGTCGCACCTTCCGTGTTACCTTCAGCTACCTCTTGTTTCTTATCCGGAAAAAAGAATTTTTTAAGTACCCCTTTTGCTCCGCCTTCCTTCCACGTTTGTTTGGTCTCCATAAAAGCGGCGGGCATCTTTTTAAACGTTTGAAGACTTAAATCTGCGCCTGTAACCCCTTTATATACATCCTGAACAACCTTGACAGGTTCATATGCCTTTTGTAGTTTCTCAGCCCATGGAGGAAGTTTCTTCTCCTCTTCTTTGGGCTTGTCTTCTTTGAGTAAAGCTTTAAGTTTAATTGCACTTGTATTACTATCTAGCGCTTTTACAAGAGAATCAACACCGGCAATGGACACACTACTACTACTCTTCACCTTCAAATCCACACTGCCTGAGGCGTTAATGAACTGGGATTTGACCCGGTTAATCTTGTTCAACAGATTATCCAAGCCCTTGGAGGCCATATCGTTTAGCACGATTTCCGGGGCCATGCGGGTACGGCCGATTTTCAACACACGCCCTTGAATCCGCTCAAAATAACGTTCCATTGCGCGCAGTTCTCTGTTCGCCTTGATGACGTTTTTAGGATCTATTACAAGGTTCATGCGGTAATTTAATGCTTCTGCCATCTATCATGTTCACCTCCTTGTTTATGCCTTTGAAGCTGCCATGCTGTCCATTTCCTGCTCGGCAAACGCCAGCAGCAGCATACGCTCGCCGCGGGGAAGCCGCCAAAAGTCTCCGGGGCGGAGGTGGTGCCGGACCCACAAGTGGTACAGCATCGTCGTCATTCCCCCGGAGCCGATTAGTTTTTTAGATCAGCAATCTCAACGCCAAAGCCGGACAGTTCGAGCACCTTATCTCCTACCGCATCCAGCTCACCCGCCAGCAGCATACGACGGACAGATTGCTCGCCACCGGACAGCTTCAAACGGCTTGTAATCCGGGGATCGCCCCATCCATTAAGGGACAAGCCCTTCACTTCCAGCTTGCCAGTAGCTTCGGAAATCAACAGGGCATTAAAGGTCTCGGTATCTACCTTTTCATCCACTGCACCCTTCACGGTCCGTCGAACCGTACAGCGTTCACGAATGCTGTCTACTTTGCTGGAGGTGAGGCCGTGCAGCACAATTTTCATATCGAGACGCTTGATGCGGACCGTTTCCTCCGGCAGCTTTTCAGCAGCTTCAAACAGGCTGTCCAAAATTTGTTCTTCTGTCATATTTTCATTCAAGCTCATAAGTCATTCTCCCTTATTTTTAATTTCAGAATTTTGCAAAATCCTTATTTGTATTTGGAGAACGGAATGCCTGACAGCACCCCATCCCCCGTTTTTCAATTTAGTTCGCTACAATCGGATCAAGCAGTTCATAGCCTTCGAAAGTGAAGGTTGTTTCTTCCTGTACTTCCTCGCCCGCTGTCCAGTTGGCAAGCTGGATTTTGTCGGGAGTGCAACGGATGAGACGAATACTTTCATGTCCGAAGGCTTCTGGATCATCCAGTTTGGTAATAATCTCAAAACGGTTAAAACCACGACGAATCATATCGGACGTAACCTTGTAGCCACTCATCGTTCCCGTCCCTTTTTTGATACCACGCTTGTGCACCTTCCACTCATTGCCCACGAGATTCAGCTCGCGTTTTTCCATTTCCACGCTGGCTTCCAGCTTATTGATATTCGTCTGCCACACCCCGTCCACATGCGCCTGACCATACGTACCTAAAATGACTCTTGAAGCATCCAACATTTCCTTTTCCTCCTCAAAATAATCCATAATATAGTTTCGGATTTACCAAAATCCTTGCTGTTAAAAAACGAATTCAGTCCTGCTGAATTGCCGCACAATGCTTATGCGTGTAAAATGCCTATTTATTGCACGTAAAATGTGCCGAACAACTGCTCCATCACGTCGGTCAGCTTCACGTTCCATTGCAGGAACACTTGGTCTGGCTCCGGTTTGATGACTGGAGCATCGCCGTAGTATGCCGGATCGAGAATGACATCGTAGCCATCCGCCTCGATCACGTTGCTCAAAGACAGCTGTGCCAGATATTCTTTGATCGCACCGATGAGTGCCAGACGGCCTTCCACCGTGTTGTTGATTTTGCCAATGTAAGTTTCCTCGGCTGCACGCTGCAAGTCAGCGTTAATGGCGTCCATGACACGGATGGAGCGAATTTTCTTCCAGGCGTTGTTTTGCCCGGCAGCCGGGTTCACCAGGCTGTTGATTCCGCGCAACGCTTTAACCTGACGGCCGTCGAAGAACAACAGGAAGACCCCGTTACGGACAGCCTGCTCCTGCTCGGAACGTGTCCAGCGGCGGGTCACGTCCTCAAAAGGCGTAACCGCATACGTCGCCGATTGGTTCAGCCGTTGGCCTGCAATCAGTCCGGCTACATAGGCAGCCGTTTGGGCGGAGCTGTAGTCCGTACCTGCCAGACGCACACCCGTACCCACGTTCACAATGCCTTCATGGTTCAAGGCCAGGGAGCGCGCAGAGGCCACGCTGACAGCCGTTTTGGACACATCATCTGCCGCGGAACCGCCGAATACAGCGATTACGCCTTTGCCCTCGCTGCGAACACGCTTGATCCAGGCGGCAAAGCTTTGCAGCAATGCCATATCGGCTGCATAATCCAGCGCCAGCACGTTAAATTCCTGTCCTTCAAGCGCTTCCTGCATGGCGATGTAATCGGCATTCACCAGCTTGCTATTACCGCTGTTGCCGCCTGTAAGGTGTACGCCGCTGACATCCGCCGGAATGCCGCCATTGCCGACAACCTCGGCCTTCACCCATACGTTTTCGCTGTTTTTGTTGATGGCTTCTGCAATCGAAGCGGCCGTTCCGTCACTGCCTTTGTACGTACCCAGCAGCTTGGTTCCTTCATAAAGGCGCACTTCACGCGCCTGCTCGTCACCCAAAGTCGGCTGTACAGTTACAGCAAAACCATTACCACGGCTACCTGTGTACAACGCCTGCAAACGCAGCACATCTGTTGG
>NZ_ASSB01000256.1:0-10269 GCF_000520755.1 Paenibacillus sp. 1-18 | reverse complement strand
GAGCCGTTAATAAGGCTTGAGTGGCTTTTTTATGTTGATCCTTCCTATAACACGAGTGGAGGGTTCTATGCTATTGTGCACAATTCGCTTGCATTATTTTAGTCATTATGAAATCCTTATTGGATAAAGTTAATTTTTAACGTTGGGAGAGGACATATGGAGAATTCAACCATGTCCATTGAATGGTATGAAAATCAAATCAGGGAGGACGGCTGCTATTGCATGAGAAGTATGCAAAAAGCACCGGGCTATATACAAAAGCTGAATTGGACAGAAAATGAATTTTCCCAAGGTTTGACTTACATACAGATAAGAAAAGGCAATAAACCAGCAGGATTTATTGAGTATGCGTTGGGTGAACAGGCATGGAGGACAGTTCATGCCGACGGATATCTTCTGATTCATTGCTTATGGATGGGTGTGACCGGATTAGGGCTAGGCTCCAAACTTATTCAACGTTGCATCGAGGACGCTGTCAGGTTGGGTAAAAAGGGGGGGCGCAGTGGTTACTAACACTGATACATCGTGGGCGCCTGGTCCCGATATTTTTCTAAAGAACGGGTTTCAGCATGTGGAGAACGCACCTTTTTCCTTTCAGTTGTATGTTTATAAGCTGAATAGCAATCACTCTGATCCTTATTTTCCAAATAACTGGGCGCAGCGGCTGGAGCGTTTTCGTGAAGGCTTAACCATCTTGCGAACTCATCAATGCCCCTATTTGGAGATTGCCACGCAAAATGTGATTGAAGAGGCAGAGACTGTGGGTATAGAGCCCGAAATCATGTATATACACAATCGTCCACAGCTGATGAAATTATCTCCGACACCCTATGGTGTATTCCATGTGATCTGTAAAGGAGAATTGATTTCATATCACAGGCTGACTCCTCGTTCTTTTGCTAAAAAACTGAGCCTGCTTTACGATAAAAGCTGATTCTTTGGGTGAAAATATTAAAGAAGTGTAAGAACAGTAAACGAACATCACGGAGGGCCAACAAGACATGAAACAAGCACCAGCAAAGCTACCCATCTCTATAGCCCTGCTTACATGTATGGTATGTGCACTTGGCTTTGCTTTAATCGCATTATGGGTCAGCGACCATCAGGTGCGGCATTTTGACTACATGATCATAACGGATATTCAACAGCTGGAGTCCCCAGCAATGACTCGTATAATGAAGTTTTTCACCATAATCGGTAGCGGGATTCCGATTATAATCATTATTTTAATCGCCATGTTTGTGCTGAACAGAGTATTGGGACACCGTAGAGAACTGTTGTTTTTAGTAATTGCTGTGCTGGGTTCGGTGCTGCTGAATACGGTGCTAAAGCTGCTCTTTCACCGTGCGCGTCCCGAAATTAACCGTATTATTGAGGCGAATGGATATAGCTTTCCAAGTGGACATTCCATGACTGCTTTCAGTATGTATACGGCACTGGCCTTTATAGTGTGGAAGCATATTCCTTCCAGGCTGGGACACATCCTGCTGACCGCGCTCAGCAGCCTGCTGATTGTAGCGATCGGGACAAGCCGTATTTATTTAGGCGTGCATTATCCAAGCGATGTTCTGGGCGGCTATTTTATGAGTGCCTGCTGGTTGGCGGCCTGTATTTGGTTTTATCAGCGTTATGAAGAACGAAAGCCGCCACTTCGCTCTAAATCGACAGGATAACCGGTGGCAGACCCATAAAGCTGTAAAAAAGCAGACGCATTAGCGCCTGCTTTTTATTTGGGCAGAGGAAGTGGGACCAGTGATGTGAGTCCTGGCCTGTACAGCAGGCTTGAGCCCCAATTTTTTCTCCCCATTTTCATAAAAAATAATAGCCGCCTGTATGAAGATACCAGGAAGCTTCCGACGTCGTATGAATGTATGAATGCCGACAGCGCACCCTGCCCCAATGACCGCACCTGCCAATATATCCGAAGGATAATGCACACCGGTCCAGACTCGAGATACAGCAATGAGAACCGCCAGGATAACCCAAAGCACGCGATATTTTTGACGATGAAGCCACAAAATTGCGGCCAGAGCAAAAGCTCCAAGGGCATGATTACTCGGAAATGAAGCGTTGGCCTCGTGGTGAATAAGCTGGATAACAGCATGTCCGACGAAAGGACGATCCCTGTAAAACAAATGCCCCAGGCCCCAACTGATTGCAAAGCCAATGCTAATAGTGACAACAGCTTCTATAACCATCATCCGATGTGGCATTTTAAAGGAGAACCAGTAAATCAGCAAAGCCACTCCAAACAAATAAGGTGCATATTGAGCCAAGAAACGCATGATTCCATTTAAAAAGGAAAGGTGATTAGCCAGTTCATTGATCCAGTGAAATAAAGCATAGTCTACATTAATTAACATGAATAAATTACTCCTTAACATCAAAAAATGAATTACAAAATTACATTATAGAGGGTTCCAACGAATAAAAGCTTAAAATCAAATAAAAAATGCATGTCTTTCCCATTCCTCAATTTGTTTTTCTATAGAAAATAGGTGGTTTTGCGGTGAAAAAATCGGTATTGGTCATTGATGACGAAGAAAAAATATCCAGATTACTCCAATTGGAATTATCCCACGAAGGATATGCAGTTGAAATTGCGCAGACGGGCAAAGAAGGATTGGAAAAGGCTTTGGCACAGACATGGGATATCATCATTTTGGATGTGATGCTGCCGGAGCTTAACGGAGTCGAGGTGTTGAAGCAGTTTCGAAAAGTGGACAATCATACGCCCATTATTATGGTCACTGCACGTAACAGAACGATTGATAAGGTTTCCGGTCTGGATGAAGGTGCGAATGATTATATTACGAAGCCTTTTGAAATCGAGGAGCTATTAGCGCGGATGCGGGCCAGTATAAGGCATCAATTGGAGCCTAAAGCCACTCCTTCACAAGAAGGGGAGAAGCTGCCGTGTCTTCAGGTCGATAGCTTGGTGCTTGAATCCAAAACACGCTCTGTAATGCGGGAAGGGAAGCGAATCGAGCTTACGCCCAAAGAATTTGATCTGCTTCACTACCTCATGGAGCATAAAAATCAAGTATTGCAGCGCGATCAACTGATTCAGGATGTGTGGGGGTTTGATTTTGTGGGGGATACGAATGTAGTCGATGTGTATATCCGATACCTTCGTAAAAAGGTGGATCATGGCTACAAAAAAAAGCTGATAAAAACCGTACGTGGCGTAGGATATTGTATCAGGGAGGAAGACCGTTGAAGCTGCGGACCAAAATTACACTGCTCAGCTCAATTCTAGTGATGACCATTCTCCTGTTTGTTGACGTTACCGTTCATCTGTTGTTTGTCAAAATCGCCACTCGCAATGAAAGAGAAGTGCTGCAAAATAAGTGGACTGATATCATTACAGAAACCGGTTCCAGAATGATTCTAAAAAATGCATGGGGACCTGAGTTTAAGGATGAGCTTGCAGGAGACACAATTTTGAGGGTTTTTGACCAGCAATCCCGCCTTTTGTATGAAGTAAGTCGTCAGTCCCGCTTCAAGCTGGGTAACTTACGTTTTAACACTTCTCAAAGCTCACAGCTGACAGAGGTACAGGGTCATAAGATCTTGGTAATTCATCTTCCGATGCTTTCTGCTGAAGGAAATCAAGAGGGAACGCTGGAGATCGTGGAAAAATGGGATGCGCTCGAAAATAATCTCAATATTTTAAATACGATCCTCATCACCTCGACTACAGGAGCCATGTTACTTAGTCTTGTAGGCAGCACGATTTTAGCAAATGCCATATTGCTACCTATTTCGAGCAGTATTCAGACGATGCAGGAAATTGAAAGAAGCCTTAAATTTAAAAAAATCCCTGCTCGCACCCACAATCAAGATGAATTGTCCCAAATGACCGCAACCTTTAATCGAATGATGGACAGATTGGAAGAGAGCTTTCAGAGCCAGCAACAATTCGTATCAGATGCTTCGCATGAGCTGAATACGACATTAATGATCATTGAGGGCTATGCTAATATGCTGCGACGGTGGGGCACACGTGATGAGGATATTCATAAGGAATCCATTGAATCAATCTATGAAGAAACTCAGCGAATGCGAACGATGACACAGCAATTACTGACTTTGGCTTCCTCACAGCAGAAAGACTCGGAGCCGTATGAGCGAATAGAGCTGATCGGGTGCTGTCAACAGGTGGTTGCACATCTCAAGCCTGTACATGATCGTCAGATTACTATTTTTACAGATGAAAAAGAAATCTGGCTTGATGCCAGCCTTGCAAAAATCAAGCAGCTGCTGCTTATCTTGCTCGATAATGCTCTAAAGTACAGCTCATATCCAATTGATATCCGGTTGTCTACAGATGAAAAAGATGTGCACATCCGGGTCAAGGATTATGGAATCGGGATACCAGAGAGCGAGATCAAGCGAGTCTTTGAACGATTTTATCGTGTAGATAGCTCCAGGCATCGTAAAACCGGAGGAACCGGGCTTGGACTGCCGATTGCCAAGGCTATTACAGACGCACATCAAGGTACGATATGTATGGAAAGCGTAGAAGGAGAAGGAACACAGGTGACCGTCACATTGCCTCGAAGACAACAGGAAGGGCTGTCCCTCCGGTAGACATATCTACTCGCGGAACAGCCCTTTGTGTTGATATTTATAAGTGGACATAATGAAATGGACTCTTATCTATGCCTGTCCTAGAGGACACGACGAGCTGTAGTGTAATGGGAATTCCACCAGCCTGAATTAAGATCCGTGATCGTTACGCCACCTTTACCAAATGTGTGTAGAATCTTGCCGTCTCCCATATAAATGGCTACATGGTGAATTGGCGCATAGAAAAAGACCAAATCGCCTTTTTGCAGCTGACTACGTGGTACAAAAGTACCGACGGTCGATTGCTCTCTGGACGAACGCGGGAGCTTGACTCCATTTTGTCCAAATACATATTGAGTAAATGAAGAGCAATCAAAAGAGCTTGTGTTGCCTGCGGGTGCTCCATGTTGATAGCGTACACCCATAAACTGGGAACCTGTAGAAATAATCCGATCAGCTGTGCTGACAGAAGCGGCATGAGTAGTGTCTGGTCCAACGATAAAGCTTCCTGCGCCGAAGGCCAAAGTCATTGTAAAGCAAATTCCCATCCATAATTTTTTCGAAGTGTGTTTCATTTAAACATTCCCCCGTTATTTCGTATTTTGTATCTTGTCGTGATGTCCTGAGATGACAATAACACAAATAAAATATCCGGAATTTACCACTCAAGGTTACAATCCTGTTACCCCAACGCTTTTTCCTCATTTATTAGAAAACGATGAGAATTTTCACCTGAAATTTTGATTGACAGAACGTGCATTTCCCCCTTATCACTGGGTCCGTATGACAAAAAGCGACTTGCAGACGATTCGCACAAGCAATCACGCAAAATATACATACCTATATACTAGAGTTAATAACTTGTACGGGAACAAGCTTAGGTTCCCGTTCATATCGTAAAGATCACACCGCTTTTCCGGTAAGGAAGGAGGATTCATATGGCTTCAAAACAGATTAAAATGCCCAAAGGTCAACGTCTAAGCATTGTTCAGGTCATTTCCAACTATCCCAATGCACAGCCGGTCCCTTCCATCAAGGGTGGAACGGAAAAGGTCGTGTACGAATTAACGGAGGAACTGGTAAGACGAGGACATCATGTATCTTTGTTTGCTGCTCGTGGGAGCAGGAGCAATGCGCGACTGATTGCCTATCCCAAGGGTTTAAAGCACGATCAGATCCACCGGTACGTCCTTCAACACATGCCTTCCGGCACACAGATCATTCATGATCATACCTTTCGCTCTGCTGTGGGACGCAGGAAGCTGCCTTGTCCATCGGTATGCACGGTCCATCTTCCAGTGAAGAGACACGGTAGAAATCCGGTATATGTCAGCAAACGGGCACGCCAGCTCATGGGTGGGGGCAAAGGCTTTTATATCTATAATGGCATTAACACACGGGAATACGAGTTCAGCAGCGAGAAGCACGGCTATTTGCTGTTCATGGGCAGGATTATTCGAAATAAAGGTGTATTGCAAGCCATTCAGGTTGCAGAACGAACAGGAAAAAGACTGCTTATTGCCGGTCCTATCAAAGCACCTGTATTTTTTCGCCAAGAGATTCAAAAGCGAATTCAGCATAATCCCAAAATCCGCTATGTAGGAGCGGTGGGAGGGGGCCAGAAGCAGAAGTTGCTAAAGCATGCGGAATGTCTGTTGTTTCCGACACTGTGGGAAGAGCCTTTCGGACTTGTGATGGTAGAGGCGATGGCTTGTGGAACACCTGTACTCGCTTTAAAAAATGGATCTGTTTCCGAGGTTCTTTCAGGCTTTCCACAGCTAATTTGCAAATCGGTTGACCAAATGGCACGAAAAGTGAAGCAAAAAAAATACCCGTCACCAGCCAAACTTCGCCAGTATGTCACCCAAAGATTCACCAACAAACAGATGACCGATAAATATGTAAGGCTATACCGTGAAATCATCCGTCGGCAAGGCCGGAAGAAAAGCCAGGGATTGCCTAAGCGGAGGTGAAAGGGATGCAGGTCAAACAGTATATGCTTGGAAAGGGTTATTCTTGGGTGACTCCATATTATATAGCTACAGGGAGACAGGGAGATCCCCATGTAATGGTGGTCGCGGGCATACACGGCAAGGAAATAGCAAGCATCCGCGCGGCTGAGGAGCTGGTGAGGCTGTTGAAGCAGCAGAAGCTGCACATCAGCCATGGCAAGCTAATAATTCTACCTGTAGTCAATCAAAAAGCCTACCGCAAACGGATTAGAGGAATACCGGACCTTAATCGAACCTTTCCACGCACCAAAAAGCAGGCGGCGTCCAACCCGCTTTCCGCTGCGGTATTCCAATTAACACAAAAGTATCATCCTAAGTGGTATCTTGATCTGCATGAAGCCAATGGATTGTCACAAAAGGATCCCAAGGTGCTTGGTCAAACGCTAATTTCCGATAAGGGCAATCCGGTAGTTCCTGCTGTCCGCCGAACTATAAAGCGAATGAACCATTCCATCAAGAACACAGACCGGCATTTCAACATTCGGTTGCATGAGCTGCCGGGCTCCTCCCGTACGGCAGCAGCCCGAATCTTAGGCGCACGCGCGGTCACGGTGGAAACATGCTGGAGTCTACCCAAGAAGGTACGTATAAAGTATCATTTGGAGATCGTACAGCATTTTTTAAGAGAAGCCGGACTGGTCAAGGCCAATGGAGTATATTTATCTGCCAAGGTTAAAACTGTTACTCCATGAAATGTAACATTACAAAATAAAAATCGCTTCTAGAGCAAGGGGTGTTCCTTTCCTGTACTCAAGAGCGATTTTTTTATTTGCCATTCTCGTGCACAAATTATTTTGGGCTTATGTGACATCTCTATGCGTCAGGATTCGGATTTATAGAACGCGCTCACCAAGCTTTCCCCCAGGCGAACCTCGATCAGCTCCAATGGCTTATCCAGATCGGAACGGATCGTGTGATGCGTATCGACCGGGATACGAAAGACGGAACCACTTGCTGCCGTAAAACGTTCTCCGTTCAGCATGACCTCCCCCCGGCCGGAAACGATCGTCCACACTTTCAGCCCACTACCGTGACAATGTCCGTTTAAGCGGTGATCCGGGAGCACCGTCAAGCGTATCGCTAGAATATCGTTCAAACTCCGATGATCAAATTCGTCCAGCACCCGGTAGCTGCCCCAAGAGGCTTCCCCATGCATAGGACGTAGCTGAAGTGTTCCCAGCTTCTCCTTGATCGCGTGGGCATGACTCTTGGCGGCAATGAGGATGCCATCAGGGCTGGCAGCAGCAATAATATCCTCCACGCCAATGACATGGAGTGGATAGGGCAGCTCATTGACGATATGCGTGCCATGAGCGGGACCACTGATCTGTCCGCGCCCAATCACCTGGTTGCCGAGTTGTTCCGTTAATGCCTGCCAGTTGCCGATGTCACGCCATTCACCCTCGTAGGGGAGGACGACGGCACGTTCGGCACGCTCCGCAATCTCCTCGTCGAAGCTGCGAACAGGGAGGCTGTCGTACATCGCGCATAATGCCTTATCGTTCAGCGGCAAATCACTACGCTCCATGCAGGCCAGTATATACTGTAGCTTAAAAGCGTAAATGCCGCAGTTCCAGAGCGCGCCTTGGCTAATAAGCAGTTGCGCTCCCATGCGATCCGGCTTTTCTGTGAAGCGGGCAACTGACGCATGGGAAGGTTTTCCCTTTCTTATCATTCGCTGACCTGGAACGATATAACCGTATTGGTCGGAAGGATGAGTGGGCCTTGTCCCAAGCATGGCCAGATCGGCTCCACTATCGAGCAACAGACCGGGGAGTGCCGCTACACTATGGAAGAAATCCTCTCCCGCAAACATATCCGCTGGAGCGATACAAACAATTTCGTCCAGCCCCACGCCATTGGCGTGAAAATGAGCAGCTACCAATGCAGCTGCGGTGAAGGTTCCCCGTTTGGCAGGCTCACCTAGAACGGGCAGACGACCTTCCGTATGACGAAAGGCTAAATTTACCTGACTCCGATGAGTCAGCAGCAGGGCAGAGGAATCCAGCCCGGCTACAGTAAGCTGTCGATACACTCGACTGAGCATAGATTCCTTTTGCCCGTCAGGGGCAGGCAACAATCGGAGAAACAGCTTCGAGCGGATATCGTTGGACAATGGCCACAGCCGTTTTCCAGCACCACCGCATAGCAATACGATGTGCACGGGCACTTCCTCCTTCGATCCAGATCCAATGTGGACCGTATCATTTTGCGGAATGTTGTTGATTTTTAGCTATTTGATACACCCTACGTTGATGAAAGGATAAAGAACGATGGCTTTTAGCAAAGGTTCCTAATTGTTTTTGAGTGAGGGAAGATGCCCGACTATGAAGCGCTTTATTAAGTGACTTGCGTAAAATCATCCGAGAGGGCTGCATGCTGTACAGATAGTTGGCATATGTCTCATATTCGGAAAAACCAAACTGTTTTTTGCGGTTTATATTTTGGATAATCGCGTTATACCAGGGTTTCCCGTGACGGGCCTCAATGACCTGTTTGAGTCGCGAGAGCCGCGCTTTTTCAAACAGCATATAGTGAGTAACAAAGGACTTCGGTGAGGGAGCCTTCATGCCTATCAGCTTGCGATAGGTGCGAAAATACTCAGGCTGACTCCAGTTGCGATAGTAAAATATCGTTTTGCCGTCCTTTCGAAACACATGTGGACGAATCAAAATCGTATCCGCATCAATAACAAGAAAAAAAGAGGCTTTACTGATTTTATCGCCATTCATTTTGAGCAATTGCTGATACAGCCAGCCTGAGCGGTCCCAGCGTGCCGTACCGTAACGGATTTGTTTTTTTGTTATAGGCAGTACCGTCTTCTCATCAACAAATGTACAGCTCTTGCTTGCACACAGCCGACGAATGCCGTCGCTTTGGGGTGAAATGATATAAATGGTCCCAATTCGGTGCTGCACGTAACGGCGCAAACTGTCAATTACCAGCGGTAATGTGCCCATATCTTTATCAATGGCAGGAATCAAAACATCAATTGTAAAAGAACCCTTCTGTGACCCATCCGATTGCGCTGACAATGCTATTCACTCCCTATTTATGCAAATGTACGTATTCGTGTATTGCATTATCATATGCCCGGACAAGCGATTTCGACCGGGCAAGGTCGTTGAATATTTCTAAGCAAAGACAGGGCGAATGCAGCTTTCATATGGGGGGATACTGCATATGATGGATTGATCTTTTTAACAGAAGCGTTTCACCTCGAAAATAGAGAGGAGAAGGGGAAGTGAATACTTTACGAACACAGGCTGTACGCAGCAAGTGGCATAAGACCCAATTGCTGCTCAGGAATCAGGGGATCAAGCCTTTTATACCGGATACCCGGAAATATACCAAAGCCAATTTAAAGTCAATGCTGGAGAAGTACGGGATGGTCTATGTAAAACCCGATCGAGGAACATTCGGTAAAGGTGTGATGAGGGTAGAGCAGGGGGAGGGTTCGCGTTTTGCCTATCAACATGAGGAAAAGCGTTTGGAGTTCAAAAACGTAGAGGCACTATATGTCAGCCTGTCGAAGAAAATAGGGAAGAAAGTCTATCTCATTCAAAAGGGGATCCATTTACTGCGTCATCAGAAACGCTACTTTGATATCCGGGTCATGGTGCAACGCAATGCAAAAGGGCCGTGGGAATCAACCGGAATTATTGGCCGACTCGGTCATCCCCGT
>NZ_ASSB01000255.1:0-445 GCF_000520755.1 Paenibacillus sp. 1-18 | reverse complement strand
GGATAAAACGATCCATCAGATGTTCGAGGAGCAAGCAGAGCGGACGCCGGAGCATACGGCGATTGTGTTCGGGGAAAGCCGACTCACGTACCGCGAACTGAACGAGCGGGCAAACCGTTTGGCCCGCACGCTGCGGAATCAGGGCGTACAGGCGGATCAACGCGTCGGCTTGATGGCTGAGCGTTCACTGGACATGATGGTGGGTATGTTCGCCATATTAAAAGCTGGCGGAGCTTACGTGCCAATTGATCCGGACTACCCGGAAGAGCGTATTCGCTACATGCTGGAGGATTCGGGGGCGAAGCTGCTCCTGCTGCAAAGTCATTTGCAGGATCGCATCCGCTTCGAGGGCCAGATTTTGAAGCTGGACGAGGCGCAGGCGTATGTTCAGGACGACTCGAATCTGGCGCCGGTCGCCGGACCTCGGGACATGGCGTATGTCATC
>NZ_ASSB01000254.1:0-9419 GCF_000520755.1 Paenibacillus sp. 1-18 | reverse complement strand
TTAAAAAAGTTGTTTGATTTACTGTTGACAATCCATAGTGGGATAGGCGGAGCTGTAACAGTCGCACTCTATATGAGTGCGTGGATTGAAATTGTACATATGGTTAACGCTTGGGGCCAGTCCCGGGTCGCACTCTATATGAGTGCGTGGATTGAAATCACTAGCAATCAGCGCACACCTCATGGGGTGAAGATGTCGCACTCTATATGAGTGCGTGGATTGAAATGGCTCCCTCCTGCCTTATGCATTGCCCCACAAGGTCGCACTCTATATGAGTGCGTGGATTGAAATTATAATACACTCCCAGGTACGCCGGACAACGAGAAAGTCGCACTCTATATGAGTGCGTGGATTGAAATAAGCCACGGTTTTGAATGTCAGTAATGGTCAAAGTCGCACTCTATACGAGTGCGTGGATTGAAATCGGCAGGTGGGGGGCGCAGCTGGAGGCTCGGCTTTGTTGCTCTCTATTTAACAGCTGTGTTCATAAAATTAAGAAAAGGTACATTTATAATACCTTCGTATCCTGAAATGGTATAATTAACTAAGGGGATTCTCATTCATCAGGAGGGGCTATGGAATCAGAAGACATTCGCCGGCAATTACTAAGTCATATTCAGAGTTACAAGAAATCTACCATTCTACTTGAAGAGTTGGCAGCTTTTATGAGTGGACATGACATTAATTATCCATCATTTGCTGAGACCATTTTACAACTCGAGGAAATGCAGATATTAGTGGGGGTCAAAGCGCATGGCAGGAACGGGAAACGGCCCGCATTGGCTTACCAATATAAAATTCGTCGAGTGTTCATGCGACAGGGGCATTTACAAAGAATTCAACAGCACTCTGCTCAATTTCATCCAAGTATAAATCTGGATTGGTATTATGGGCAGTCTGAAGACACATGGAACAAGGACCTGACCTATATTGAACGTATTCATCATTTTTTAGCAATGCATGGATTGCCAGTCAGTGAAGTGCCGGCCCCGGAGCGAAGTTACCAATTAACGGGTGATGAGAAATGGATCACGGATGGAGGAGGAAGAGTTGTTCTGGAGCGTCTTGGTTTATGGAGCAAGATGCTTATTAAACCTGTCAGCGATCCTTTGATGTGGGCATTTAACCCTTCGCTAGAAACTTCTCAATCCTATCAGTCTCATTTGATTATCGAGAACAAGACGACCTTTCAGGCGTTATTAACAGGGCTGTCCACGTTACCTTTTTCCACCCTGATCTTTGGCTCCGGCTGGAAAATTGTTGGGAATCTGGAGATGTTTCATTTACAGTATCCGGTGCAGGATGTACAGCATACTTTTTATTATTTTGGAGATCTGGACTGGGAAGGCATCCGAATTTGGCATGCCTTGCAGGTCAAACATATGGTGAAGCTGGCAGTGGAATTTTATCTGGCTTGTCTGGAGCATAAGGGGGTGCCGGGGAAGCAGAACCAGATACGAAGCGAAGCTGATTTGGCTGCTTGTCGGACGGTTCTGCCAGAGGCAGCAGGTGAGCAGTTGGAAAATATGCTGCGTAATGGTCAGTACATCCCTCAGGAAGTGCTAGGCCGGGAACAATTACTTGCGATTGGGAGATTGGGTGTATGGAACAGACGGACACAGGTATGAATGCTGGCGAGATTATATCCGGGTTTGCAGGACGAATGGGCAAGATTGCTCTTTTTGACCCTTTGTTTGAATTGAGACGGCAGCGAAAGATAGACCGCAATGGCAAACAGATAGCTATGATGGAGCTGGGGCTGATGACGCTCCTGTTTTTCTTCGAGAAGAAGCTATTACGCAGTCATAAGACGAGTACGAGAGATTACATACAATTTTTAAAGGAATCACTGGCTCCACATTATGAGCTGGAACAAGTAGATCTGGAGGATATTGGGCGTAAGATTTTACAGGTGTTCCGTCCTGCGAATGGACGGAAGCGGGAAATGCCATTTTACAATCTGGATTCAGGACAGGAAGAGATACTGCAAACTTCCATTCTGCGAACAGACAAATACGATGCACAGACACAGGTTCAATATTACACATTAGATGAGGATGGACTAGAGTTGGTATTCGCAACCAAAGAATTTTATCTGGAATTTCAACTGTCCATTCATCAGCTATTGCTTCGTAAACAACTGGAAAAGGGTGAATTTCAAGGCGCACTTCGTCAGATTGATGAGATGCAGGTCGATGTAGAGACTCTGCAAGAACGTATTCGCAAGGTGGAGTACGAGATTAAACGCAATATTGTATCCGACGAGACTTTCCAACGTTATCGCTCATTGCTCGAGGACATCCATCTGCGATTAAATCGCGAGAATGAGGAGTTCGTGGAACTGCGGGATTTTGTCCGCGAGACACGAGACCGAATCTATGCAGATCGGGAACAGGCAAGGTTCCAACGACCTTACGAGCTGATTCTCCGTATCTCCGCTAATCTGGAAAAGGTCCATAATGAGCATACCCATCTATTGCAGCAGAGCATAGAACTGGATTCGCAGGCATTACGGGCAGCCAAGGAGTCGCTATACTACACCGGAATTAGCTCTTTCAATTTTGACCAGGACATCACCGGAATCATCATAGGGCATCCCTTGTCTCCAGATGCATTACGGGGTGTGATTTCTCCGTTTCTTACCGTAGAACAGAAGCCGTTATGGTCGCTCCTGACCCTATTTGATAAACAGCAGGTTATCAGCAAGGAGGAGGGCCAGAGCGATTCAGCAGGTTTTCTGGTGATGGATCAGGGCGAGGATAATCCTTTCAATTTGCAGCGTAAAAAAGGCGTCGTAGATATGCTCTCGTTACTTCTGGAATGTGCAAAGGTACGTGGAAGCTCTAAATTTCTTTTGAGCGATTTTATTGCCTATGTAAGGGAAATGGATCTCGAGGAGCTGCTTCACAGCCGGAACTTTTATGATTACTGGATGATGATTCATCAGCGCAGTCCAATCTCTGCACAGCAACGTGAACAGCAGACGGCAGATGAGAGTGATTTGAGCCTGTATGAGGCGATGACGGATGCACTGAAAGGGTATGAACTTACAGTGTATGAAGCGACAGAATTACTGCAAGTAACGGATCGGTATGTGATCCAGGATATGATTATTGAATTGGCAGGTGCTCATGATGCAATATCTTGAGGAAGAAGTGATGACAGCCTTTCGAATTTATGCGTTGCTGACCCAGAAGGGTGAAGCGGGTTCAGACAGTCTGCAGCAATATGAGAGTGATGATAAAGTGCGCGGGCTAGTGGATCAATTTGCAGCAGAGATGGAATGCGCTGTACTGACAGCCGGGGGACGGCTCTATCTGATTCCGCTCGCGCGACTGTCTCCTTTTCATATGAGTAACGACATGCTGAAAAAAACATATTTGCGTGGAAGTGCCGTTAACGCAGACTTGTATCTCATGTATCTGGTCATGATCGTGTTCATCGGTGGGTTCTATGACAGCTACCAGACGATGGAGCCTACGCGTAATTTCCTGAATATGAATGATTGGTTGTCTCTGGTGCAGGAGAGAGTTGATGTATTACAGGAGCATGGCGATGAACATTTGGAACGTCTGAGCAAGGAGTTCTCCTACAGGTGGGTCGACATCATTGAACGCTGGAATGCGATGGATGACATTAAGGAAAATGTCAAACGCCAGAGCGGGCAAACGATCAGCCGCATTAGCTTTCTGGATACCGTCAGACGTTTCCTGTTGGAGCAGGAACTGGTATATCAGGTTGGACCGGATGAACTTGATCTGACGGAAAAGACGAAAATTATTGTACAGCGTTACTTTATGGAAGCGGAATACAACCGGGGAATTCTTGAATTCCTGTATTCATTTAAGGAGTCCACGAAGGAGGAATCTCATGCCAACAATCTCTAAAATCAGATTCACCAACGTTGTCTATGAAGCTGGAGCCAAACGGTATACCGATTCGATCTTTCATTTTGACGGTCATAATGGTGCAATTGTGCTGGAAAATGGAGGAGGGAAGACTGTCTTTATCCAGACGGCGCTTCAGGCTGTCATGCCCCATGTGGATTTGGCGGGCCGGAAAATGAAGGACACGCTTGCGCTGGAAAATGGACCTGCTCATATTGCTGTAGAGTGGCTGCTGACGGAGAAGCCCCGGCGCAGGTATGTTGTAACCTGTATCAGCTTGTTTATGGACACGAATGGAATGAGTTCTTATCGTTATGTTCATGAATATGGAGAAGGGGACGAGCACCGGATTGAGCAGATTCCATTTACAAAGACTCAGGGTGATCGGGAACGGGTGAGTGACAAGGGAGAAATTCATGATTACTATATGCACATGCAGAGCAGATATTCACTAACCTCCAAAACGTTTTTCAACACCATGGATGAGTATAAAAAATATTTGGAGGAGCAGTATCATATTATCTCCACGGAGTGGGCGGCCATAGCCAAGATTAATTCAAATGAAGGCGGGATCGAAGCCTTTTTTGATGAATGCAAGACTACTTCTCAGCTTGTTGATCGCCTTCTGATTCCGACCATTGAAAGCTCAATGGAAGGGTACAAGCAAGGAGCTTTTGTTGATCTTTTCCAGGCGCGGCAAGATAGCTTTAAGCAATATAGGGCGCTGAAGGAGAAGCTGGATACGAATCGGGATATTCTTATCCGTCTGCAAGAGTACGTGGAAGGATATACACGATATGACCAACAGAAGAAGGAATATGACGAGCGGCGGCGAGAATCGAAGGCGGCATGGCAATACCTTGAGGGTATGAAGCAAGTGACAGTTGCAGAATTGCTACAACTTGATATGCAGAAGGAAGAACTACAAACTCAAGAGGAATTGATGGAAAAACAGGCTGATTCATTGAAAATCGCACAGGCTAAGGAAACACTGGAAGCGCTGGAAACCGTGTATTATGAGGTACAGGACGAATATGAAGCATTACAGGATCGTATCGGCTCCGAGGAGCAGCAGTATTATTCGATTAGGTATGCACAGATACGTGAGCGGCAGAAAGAAGCCGCATTCAGGCTTGAGTATATCCATAATCAGATGGAGCAACTGGAGCAATCGACTGACGAACAGGAGCTTCAGGTGCAGTGGGATCAGAATGGTCGGCATCTGCGAGCTTTTTACATGCAAGAGGAACAGAAGCTAAAGGCAAACCTTGAGGACATGGAAGAACAACGGAAGGGGTTGGAGCAACAGCGGAATGAATGTGCAAAAAGTGAAAATATGGAGGATCAGGCTCGTGAGCAACTCGGCATAGAGGAAAGTAGAATCGTAACGCAATATGACAGCCATAAGAGCAGAGCCACAGATATTTCCAGACAAATATTAAGCAATGTGCAGACGCAATCGGTTGAACGGGAGATGCCGCTCTGGAAGGAAGAATATACAGTGCTGCAACGTGAGATTGTCGCATCTGTACAGGTCTTTCATAAGATGGAACAGAAGAAAGAACGATTACAGCAGCTACAAGCAGATGGCAGAGTGCAGCTTGCTGCGGTTAGAGAAGAGTTGGGTAATGTACAAGCTCAGCTAACCGCATTCGATCAGGAGCATGCACAGATGTTACAGGAACTATCTGTATTGCATCCTGCCTGGAGTCGGGTGACTTCCTTGCACACACAGGCAGATTCGATCCGTAATCGTCTGACTAGTGGGATCGTCCACAAGGAACGACAGAAGCAGGACCTGCTATATAAGGAAAGAATCGCTTACCGTTATGTGGATGACTATCAGCAGCAAGATGTATTTTTTGCTGATCCGTATGCTGCTGAGCTGGTCCACCATTGGAGTAATGAGTTCTCCATGCTTCAGTTGGGCGTGCAGTATGTGGAGCAGAGTGAGCAAGCCGGTGAACATCCACTGTGGGAAGTTACGTTATTAACCACCGTACACGAGAAAGAGAAGCTGCTGAGAAAGCTGAGACAGTCTGCGAGCAAGCTTCAGTATCCGATAAGGGTGTTGTCAACGGAGGAAGCGAAGCGCTTGCTAACCCCGGTGGGAGAGCCAACGCTGGGAGAAAGCTGGGTTGAGCCCGGACTATGGATGGACGTACAGGATTCTGCACAATTTCAAATATGGAAGCAGGCAGCAGAGGAACGAGCGGAACTAGCCAGGCAGGAACGGGAAGATCAAGAAAATAAACTCGAACAATGGCGAGATGTATTGAGGCAAACAGAACGTTTCTTTGACAGGTACAGGATAGAGAGCATACATGAACTGCGCCAGCTTCTGGAGGGACTTGGTGATCGACGTAATATCCTGCAGAAGCGACTGGATTTATGGGATGGGGAAATGAAGCATCTGGACCAGCACAAGGACGAATTACAGCAGAAGAAAAGATTGCAAGAGCAGCAAACCGCGGAGTTGGAGCGTCGCTTGAATCTGGGACATGAATGGTTAGCCATCATGCAAAAGAATCATGAATTGGAACACGAGCTGGTCTCTGTGCGGGAACAAATAAACCTGAAAAGGAAGCATGTGGATAAATTCAGGCAGCAAAAAATCAGTCTGGATACTCAATGCAGGGATGCTGAAAAACAGATCATAGCTCTCGAAGGTAAGCTCCTTCATATGCAAGAAGATGAATTATACACAGAGGTTCAGGTGTACAGCCCGCTGGAGAATTCCTTTGGTTTGCAACGATTAAGGGATGAGTATGAAAATCTGAAGATGAGGCGTCGGCAAATGATGATGTCCCGTACAGAGTTGGAAGGAAAGCAACAGAGTCTGATACGAGAAAAGAGTCAGGCGGAGCAAGAGATGTCCGTGCTACGAAAAGAACATTCCAATATTATCCTGGAGCTGGACTTGCCACCTCATGAGGAAATTAGGATGGAAGAGATTTGGAAAAAGTGCGAAGAGTTGAAAGAACGTGTCCACAAGATCAGGGCTGAGTTGGATCGTAGACGCCAGGAGCGCGATCTTCAGGGAGGTGTCGTGAAGCAATTGCTGAGCCGGTATACACTTGATCATGAGGACGAATCGCCAATATCCTTCCATGGTTCGCTAAGGCAGGTACATGAACGAATCGAGCAAACACAACGGGAACTGAGTCTCCAACTCCGTGAAGTGGATAAGGTGATGAAGTCCACGTTGGAGCAACGACGCAAATTTGAACAGGCACTGAATCAGTGGAATCAGGTCATCAAGCTATATCAGCTCGACGATCCCCAGTTGCAGAGCGCGCAGCTTACGGAGGAGCAACGCAGCGAGTGGCTCTATCAGGCATTTAAGCACAGCGAAACTGCTATTAAGGAGCTGGAGCAACGAGCAAAGCAGCGGGATCAAGAGAAGACCGGGGTCGAAGCTCACAAGCAGCGGTTTCTGGATTTTTGTAACAAATCTATTCAGGATCCAAAGCAACGCGAGATGGCCAAGAGTGGAATACGGAAAAATGATACACTCGAGGAATTACTCGATTTTGAATCTTTGCTTAGACAGAGTATCGTAAAGACGAATCAAATTGCAGAGCTGCACTTGCAGACGGAGGACCAGAAGCTGCAGCATTTTATCACCCATATCCATATGCACATAAAGCAGATTGTACAGGAGTTGCGTGATCTTCCCAAGAAAACGCGTGTTAGAACAGAGAATGGGAGCAAGGAAATCTACGTATTCAAAATCCCGGAATGGGATGAAGCAGAAGGTAAACAACGCATTCATGCTCATATCGACTGGATTGTTGAGCAGTTGGATCGTACCCCGTATCAGGCTGAACATAACGAGAATTCAGTTGCACGAGTGCGTAAGGATTTGGAAAAGTGGCTGGATTCCAAGCAACTGCTGCAGAAGGTGTTAAAGCATGAAACGATCCATATTAGTTGCCATAAGGTTACGAACGATCAACAAATCACAAGTGCTAAGTTCTCTTGGGAAACCTCGAACTCCTGGTCTGGTGGAGAGCGATGGAGCAAGAACATGACTCTTTTTCTGGGCTTGCTAAATTATGTAGCCGAGCGCAAACAGCATATACAGGGGCAGATGAAGCGACACCGGGTTGTTATCCTCGATAATCCATTCGGCAAGGCATCCAGTGATCATGTTCTTAGTCCCGTGTTTTATATTGCGGAGCAGTTAGGATTTCAGATTATTGCTCTGACAGCGCATGCTGAGGGCAAATTTCTACAGGACTATTTTCCAGTTATGTATAGCTGTCGACTTCGTGGAGTTGCTGGTGAGCCCGGTAAGCAAATTATTGATCCCCACCAAAAGATGGATCAGGCTTATTTCCGCGATTTTGCTCCTGAATCCAAGGTGTATATAGGTGAAGTGAAGCAATTGGAGCTTTTTGAATAAGCATGTTGGAGACTAATATTCGCTCGTCATTGGCACGGAGGGGGCTCTGTGCTTGAGGCTGATCTGGCTCTGACCGAATATATGGTGTGTCTTATCTTCCAAGAACCGCCCTGAACTGGTGTCGATTCGTATTATGCACATCGACCTGTTCCGTTTCTTTCAGCGTCAGGCAGATCAATCGAATCGTAAAGGTGCGAATATAAAGCTCCCATGAATTCCCCGAGTCCTTCGCACCTCGAAATTTGTCGAAAGGTATTGGGATCACTACTTATCCGTAAAAGTCAATAGTTGATCCAAGCTTTTTGGGCATCAGTTTTTGCATCAATGTAGTATTTGATATCATTAGGATATCAAATACTACATTTTTGCTGTCGCACTCCACGTGAGTGCGTGGATTGAAATAAGCGCGCAGCTTTTCGATCCTCAGATTCATCATCGTCGCACTCCACGTGAGTGCGTGGATTGAAATACGTGTGACTATATTACCATATTTTCGGCGTTACGTAGTCGCACTCCACGTGAGTGCGTGGATTGAAATGATCTAACGGTCATGCGTCCTTATTTATTGCTCAAGTCGCACTCCACGTGAGTGCGTGGATTGAAATGTCAGTAAGGATTCGAGAGGACGCGTTAAGGTCCGTCGTCGCACTCCACGTGAGTGCGTGGATTGAAATTGGTTCAAAAAAATCGAAGGGAAGCGGGGGCAAAGTCGCACTCCACGTGAGTGCGTGGATTGAAATGCAAAATTAAATGAATATGAGTTAATGATGTTTGAGTCGCACTCCACGTGAGTGCGTGGATTGAAATAATTTCTTTGGCAGCTGGAAGGGAACGTTTAAAACGGTCGCACTCCACGTGAGTGCGTGGATTGAAATAAACATCCATGTAGCAAACACTATAAAAATGAAAGTCGCACTCCACGTGAGTGCGTGGATTGAAATTCGCTAGACTTCCCACGACCCTGAATGAGCTGAAGGGTCGCACTCCACGTGAGTGCGTGGATTGAAATAAGTTTGCTGGAAGCGATAATGATGCATACAGGCGTCGCACTCCACGTGAGTGCGTGGATTGAAATATAATGACCAAATGCACGCCTGTTGAATAACCACAAAATGGTAGAAAAA
>NZ_ASSB01000253.1:0-877 GCF_000520755.1 Paenibacillus sp. 1-18 | reverse complement strand
TGGATTGTCAACAGTAAATCAAACAACTTTTTTAAGGGCTGCAAGGCGATACTGAATAGGCGTCATATAGCCTAAAGTTCCATGAATACGATGTTTGTTAAACCAGTTGACATAATCATATAATTCCAGTTCCAGATGACGAAGGCTCTGAAAGTTCATCTGGTTCACGAACTCTGTTTTCATGATTTTATAAGTGGCTTCGGCCACGGCATTATCATACGGACAGCCTTTCTTACTCAGTGATCGACCGATTTCAAATGTCTCTAAAAGCTCATCCATCTTTTGATTTTTAAATTCGCTGCCACGGTCGGTATGAAACCACTGAATCTGACTCAGATCGCCTTTCACGGTCGCAAAGGCGCGGGAAACCAGTGCTGCATCCTTATGGGGACCAACACTATGGCCAATAATTTCTCGATTGAACAGATCGAGGAGCACACAAATATAGTGCCACTCGTTCTGGGCTTTGACATAGGTTAGATCACTGACCACCACACGTTTGCTTTCCGTTTGATTGAACTCGCGGTTCAGTATATTAGCTGGAGCCGCTTCATTACAAGCGGTTTTATGGGGCTTATATTGTGCCACCGTGTAGGTGGAAACGAGCCCTTGCTCTTTCATGATGCGGCCAATGCGACGTCTGGAGACGATCAACCCACGCTCATGGAGCTTCACTTTGATCTTGCGTGTGCCGTAGGCTTTTCGATTCTTGTGAAAGATATCCACAATAGCTTCGGTGACATCGTCTTCAGCGGCTCGTTCTTGGGCGTCATAATAAAATGTACTTCTTGCGATTTGCAGGACGTCACACATTGCTGATACCGAGTATTTATCACGATTATTCTGGATGATGGCTACTTTCGTCCCATGATCAGCG